>NZ_CP022706.1:230000-267500 GCF_003491305.1 Methanobacterium sp. BAmetb5 | reverse complement strand
GCCCATGGCCACTGCCAGTGAAAATAACATGGGGTGACCAGCACCCATAAGGTGGCGGGGCCGGGAATCAGGTAGATAACTCACCGAGGACATGACCACATCCACCAGTTCGTGGTAACGGTACGATTCCATGAGTGGTACCACTGCCCCGATGGGGTGTACCTGGAAGTCCATTTCTCCCAGTGCCTGGGCACATTCACTGCGCAGGTCAGTAAAGGTGGATCCCTGGACCACTGAGTTTAACATAAGTTCCTTTCGAACCTCCAGTGCTTCCTGGGCTCTCTGGAGGGTGATTTTAAGTTCTTTTTCAGCACGTTCCCTTTTAACCGAGGGTGGTGTGGGTATGTCCAGAGATGTTCCAATATCCGTCCCGATCTTTTCCTGAAACTCCACTATTTCCTGGTTGGATACCTCCACATCTCCATACAGGGAGAGCTGGAATGATCCCGAATCAGTGATAATGGGTCCCGGGAAGTTTATGAGTTCATGAACCCCGTCTTGTAGGGCTTTTTCCCGCAGTTCCTCATTTTTGTAAATGAGGTAAGCATTGGTGATCACTACCTCCGCTCCGTAATCAGCGACCTGGATGGTCTGTTTTCCAGGATGTATGACTGGCATCAAAGCAGGGGTTTTTATGGTTCCATGGGGAGTTTTAAGGACTCCCACTCTTCCCCGGCCATCTTTATACTTTATCTCAAAGTTCAAATTCTTCACCTTTCGTAAAATCTTTAGAATCTTTATAAAACGAAACTCATAATCTGAAAAATTCCATAAAGAGATTGTTAATAATTTAAGTTTGATGTTTTAATGATTATGGTATAGTTAATCTTAGATTATATTCCTTATCCTTAATAAAAACCCATATTTACTGTAGGAATTACCATTAGGGAGGGTTATTAAAGTGACAATTCATTTTATTCCCTTAAATTTTTCATGGATTGGATATAATCTCCATTCTCTTTTCCATTTCTTTGATTCTTCCCCTTGATGTTGTTGGCCGTTCCTGATGACAATGGCATATGCACTGTGGAAACTGAGGGCAGACCAGGAACCGCACTTTAGGGTCATTTAAGCTATGAATATTAAATTTCTTCAAATGATTAAGCACCCGCCGTTTCTGGCGCTCATCACCCATATCATTGACCAAGTATACTGGAGTTTTAACGGTAGAAGCCAATTTGGACTCTCCTCTTACTTCCATTCTCTCTTTGTGCCTGTTATTGAGTATGTCCTCGGTTGAAGCGTTTAAATCAGGGTCTCTGTAGGGTATCCCTGCATCAGAAAGGGCCACCATACGTTCATCAGCAGCTTTCAGGGGTTTGGTTATCCTATTTATGGAAGGTGAGGCTATGGTTCCACCACTTCTTCCCAGAGCTGGACCTTCACCGATTTCCAGTCCTGTGTTTAAAAGGGCGTAGCGCACCGGGGCGGCAGAGGTGTAGGTTATAATAACACCATCATTTTTTAGTAAATTTGCAAGTTTAGAAAGGAATTCGTTGGTGTAAAGCTCGGGTGATCTGGCCGGGCTGAAGGGATCCAGAAATACAGCATCGTAATCCCTGTTTTCTGGAATTTCAACCACCATTTTCCGGGCATCTTTACAGTGCACCTGGATATCCACAGAGGGAGGTATTTCTTTTTTTTCCCAGGAAAATGAGAGTAAACCATGTTCTACCAGGTAATTTTCTACGGCCTTCCTAATAATATCATGATATTCAGAGATGCTGGGAATTATTAAGGTGGCTGCCAGGGTTTCCCATGATATTTCCACCATATCCAGGACCAAGTGTTCCATCTTCCAACCTTGGATGGGATCTTTTAAGTTCTCCAGTGCTGCGGCTGCATTGACTCCCAGTCCACTGCAAATATCCAGGATAGCGATATTCTCCCTTCCACTTAACTGGGATGGTTCTGCGAATTTTTCACGGGCTTCCCGAAGTGCACCATGGGTGGTGTGCATGGTTTCCGAGGAATCATCCTTTATCTGTGATTTTAAAGTGTAAGTGCCGTCGGCAGTTTCCACCAGGAAAGCCTTCAACTCCTGGGCCGCCCACTGGCGAGCATTTTCATCCCCATTCCTTTCCCTCAGGGACCATTCTCTGACCAGAGCCATAACCGCTTCTTCAGGGATTAAAGGAGTATAATTATTATTCTTAGTATTGATCATTGAACAAACTCTCAAGTGCTTTTTAAAAAAAAATGTGATTCTAATGATTCTCAAAATAATGTTAAATTTTATTTTTAAATCAATGCAAAACTTAAGATTAACAGTTTAAGAAGGTCTTCCTTTGAAAATCACTTTATCTCGGACTTAACCATGATCATCCCCGGAAAAGGTTAAGGTATACTTTAAGCATACAACTACTTAAAATTGAGGATACTATTTTTAATATATAGATTTAAAATGAATGATATGGATTTATCAAACGATTAGGATTCAATTTATCAAAAAGGTATAAGTTTTTTGTCAAAGAAATTTTTAAAAATCCTAAATTTAAATTGGGAGGATGTTCAATTGGTTAGAATCATGGGAATAGTGGGAAGTCCACGTAAAGAAGGTAACACTGAAAATCTGATAAAAGAAGCTTTAAAAGCCGCCGGTGATGCAGGAGCAGAGATAGAACTGGTGAGATTGGGAAGTGCTGAAATTGAACCCTGTGTGGCATGTGATATATGCAAAGCCACTGGTGAATGTGCCATATACGATGATATGGGAGAAATACTGGAAAAAATGGTGAAGGCCGACGGTTTTATCATCGGAAGCCCGGTATACTTTGGCAATGTAACTTCACAACTTAAAATGTTAATGGATCGCTCAAGACCACTGAGGATGGATTTTAAACTTAAAAATAAGGTGGGTGGAGCCATAGCTACTGGAGGATCTCGTAATGGGGGTCAAGAAACCACGATTGCTGCTATTCATGAGTTTTTACTCATCCAGGATGCCATAGTTGTTGGTGATGGGGCCCCTATGGCCCACTACGGTGGAACCGGTGTGGGAGCCACTGCTGAGGATGAGATGGGATTGCAAACCTCACAGAATCTGGGTAAGAGAGTGGCTGAGCTGGCCATAAAACTCAGTGAATGATTAAAAAAACTGGGTTGGTTGTGAAATATCTCGAGATGTCCTGCTTATCAGTTTAGAAGGGAAATTAGATTAAGAAGTATAAAAACCTGATTAAGACTTTAAAACCATTATAGTATTCATTTAACCTGAGGAGAAATCATATTGAAGAGTATTGAAGCCACGGCAGATTTATTCCAGCAGCAAAAAGGCATATACGTAATTTTGCCTGCTTACAATGAGGAGAAAACCTTAGATGGCGTTATGAAGGAACTGGTTGATCTTGGGGTTAATCTGATAGTGGTTGATGATGGTTCCACCGACAACACCTACTGTGTCGCCAGGGGTTTCGTGAAAAGATATCCATCCCAGGTAAGTCTTTACCGACATCCCCTAAACCGTGGATTGGGTGGTGCTCTGCGAACCGGTATTAAGGCCGCCATAGCACACCAGGCAGATATTATCGTAACCTTCGATGCCGATGGTCAGCACCACTCCCAGGATATAATTCCCCTCTGCCTGCCCCTGATCAATGGTGCGGCCGATGTGGTGATTGGGAAGAGGAACTTTCAGGAAATGCCCTTTCGTAAGAAGTTTGGGAATGTGGTGATGAATATAATAACCCTCCTATTTTATGGTAGGGATGTTGAAGATTCACAATCAGGTCTGCGTGCATTCAGCAACGAAGCAGCAGGGTCAATGGAACTTCACTCCAGGGATTACGGTATTTCCTCAGAGATCATTGGAGAAGTGCAGCGTAAAAAATTGCGACTGGTAGAAGTACCCATTACCACCATTTACACTGACTACTCCCTCTCCAAGGGAACTAACACCAGTGTAGGACTTAAAATACTGGCCAAGTTAATCAGGAATATTTTCAAGTAAGTAATATTTCTAAGTAAGGAATATTTTCAAGTATAAGTTAAGGATGTGTATTTTAAGAATATTTCAAGATTAGAATATTTCAAGAGTTTAATAATGACTTTAATAATAATTTCAGGAACCAATTGGAGGTTGTGTCAATGATATTATATCAGTATATTGGAGTGTTAATCGGGATAATTGGTATAATAGTCACCTTTTTAAGATTCAAAAGTGGGAAAATGTCTCTCAACATGCTCCTGGTGTGGAGTGCGGTGTGGATACTGCTGATCATTTTCTCGGTTAATCCCGATACCAGTTCATTACTGGCCAGAGCCACTGGAATTGGTCGGGGACTTGATTTAATACTTATAATTGGGTTGATTGGCTGTTATTATTTTATATTCAAAATATACAACATGATCGAAAATGTTGAGGAAGAAATAACCCATTTAGTACAGGAAATAGCATTGGAAAAAGGCCAATCCCCTGATTTAGAGAAAGAAAATCTTCCAAAGGATAAGGATTCTGAAACGGAAGGGAAGATATAGATTTCACCATGAAACAGATTAAGTTATACCCCCCATATCCGGAATCTAAGGGTGTAAAACCTGTTTCATTTTATTTCCTTTAATGTTTATTCACTTTATCTACTACTGAAAACTATCTATGGATACTGGAAAGCCCTATAGAAAGGAATTGGTCATGGAATGTATCTAATTACATGAAATGGTTTAACTATCCATATTCACATTTCCACATTTTGTGGGACTATTTTTAATCCATTTCTGCCAAATTTGACTCCAAAACCTATTTTTTTTAACTTTCTTGCGGACTTTTAAATTTTTGTGTAAAATTTTACCGGTTTTTCTAATTTTTCCCAGGATAATAGACGAATAGATTAACCTGAAAAGGGTGAAAAGGACTTTATGAGGATACCTGAATATTGCTCTGGCTATGATTGATTTAGGGTAGTAACGGGTGACAATTACCAGCCAGTTTCTACTTTGACGGTGCCATTTACGCACCATGGACTCATCCTTCACCCCTTTAATTATATCCCCGGATGACAGAGTACTAGAAATACCGCGTTTATGATAAACCAGTGCATTTCCGGCTAAAAATGAGTTATAACCAGATAAACGGATCCTCCAGGAAAGATCCACATCTTCCAGTTCCACAAAGAAATCCCCATCAAAAAGTCCAGTTTCCCTTAGAACTTCACTGGGATAAAGAGCAGCTGCTGCACAGGACCCGAATATTTCCTCGTCACCAAACATTCCCTTTTCAATGCTTTTAAGGGACTGTCCCATGCAGATATCCTCAGCACCCCACCAGTAACACTCCTGGCCCAGGGAATCAATGGCTGATGCTTCGTAATTTAGCAGAACCGGTTGAATACTTCCCACTCTATCATTTCGGCCGGCCACCCTAAGTAATTCATGCAGGAAATTTTCATGGGCAATAGTATCGTTATTTAAAAGTAAGACATAATCAGGGTTAAGATATTGTAAGGCAAAACGCACCCCAATATTATTTCCAGCGGCAAAACCATGATTAATATTATTCTTGATCAGTACCAGCTTCTCCTGCAAATCATTGTTAGATCGCAGGTTTTCTAATTCACTTTCTCTAAATTCAGCAATTTCCAGGGGTATTTGTCGGGCAAAATCCCGGATATGAGTGATGGAATCATCGGTGGAATTATTATCCACCAGAACAATCTGGAATGAAGAACTATTAATCTTTAGTAATGATTTTAAACATTCCAGAGTGTCCATCCAGTTATTCCAATTTATGATCACTATGGAAACACGGTGAGTTGTCTCCAGATCATGGTCTTTGTTTTTCATATACAAACCAGGGCCTTAATTTAACATGGTAACATAATAATGTGGGCTTGAACTTAATATAAATCAACTGCACGCTCTAAATGATTTAACAATCTTTTTCCAGAATGTTCCAGTGTCCAGAATTTCTGGATCTTGTTAATGGATTGTGTGGCCAGTTTTTCCCTTTTATCCGGATCAAGCAGCAGTTCGGTAACTACCTGGGAAAATGATACTTCGTCCCTATCGGTGAGTATTCCTGTCTCCTGATGTTGGATGGTTTCCCTTACACCTCCCTCCTTTACTCCTATCACCGGGGTGCGGCAACTCATGGCTTCCAGGGGAACCAGGCCAAAGGGTTCAAGGTATGGTGCATAAACAACTAGTTGAGCCTTATTATAAAGTTCCACCAGTTCTTCTTCAGTTACCAGAACTAAAATCTTTAATTTGACATTTAACTGGTGGGCCAGGTTTTCCAGATAATTTTTCCAGGGTAGGTTCACCAGGTCAGAGATAAGAACCAGTTCCGGGCGTGTTTTTTTATCAATTTTTCCCAGGGATTTTATAATAAAATCAAAGCCTTTTTCCGGTATGCAACGACCTACAGAGAGGATGAAGTTTTCCCGGGGGATATCCAGTGGCTTGAACTGACTGGTATCAACTCCCAGGTAGGAAACCAGGGCATTGACTCCGTAACTTCTTAATACGGTTTCATGGGAAAAATAGGAATTTACCACAGTGTAGTGGGAGTAACTGGCCAATTTCTGGTCCAGGTTAATCATACGATTTATGAAAAGTCTAAAACGCAGTGCTTCAACATTAAAGGAGGTTTTTATGCCCGCCTCATTGTACAGTATCTGGGAAATCTTACCCTGGGAATGTATGGGTTGTTGGCAAAAATAAACATGTGGTTTTTTAAGGTATTTCAAAAAGAAGGGAGCCATGGTGTATTTATCCTGTTCACAGAGAACCACATCATAGTCTCTGTGGTTAACCTCCTGGGCCATGTGTTTCTGGGTTTTTTCCAGGTCCCTGATGGAAATTTTTGAGGGGAAGTACTTCAGGGTCGAGTATAAATAACCAGGGAGGGTGCTTTTCACGGGATAAGTGCGAAAATCATGGGCTACATCCTTTAAGGATAGATAATCTTCATCAGCCAGGGAAGGAACATGGACATCAACCTGATGATCCCGGGAAAGGAATTCAACACTGTTGTACAGTGCCCTCTTGGCACCTCCAGTGGGCAGGTTATGGAATACAGCTATTTTCATGATCACTAAACCTTCAACTTTATCTTTGAATTTTTTAATCCATTCTTCAATTTTAATTCTTGTATTTTTTTAATCCACACTATCCAATTTTAATTTAATTTAAAGGGAATTCATTTTTTTTATTTAATACCCCTCTTTATGGACTTCCTGGTATACTTTCCAGGTTTCCTCGGCAGTTTTTTTCCAGGAAAATAATTTGGCCCTTTCCAGACTTTGGAAACTCATTTCCTCCTGGAGACCAGGACTGGTCATTACCTGGTACATGGCTTTGGTGAACCCCTCACTGTCCTCTGGATCCAGAGTGATTCCCGCATCACCCACCACTTCAGGTAGGGAAGAGGTATTTGATGATATTACTGGACATCCACAGGCCATGGCTTCCAGGGGAGGTAGTCCAAAGCCTTCGTATAGTGAGGGAAAGACGAATAAATCGGCAGCATTGTAGAATTTAACCAGATCCTCATCAGGAACATAACCCATGAACAGAACCTGATCCCCCAGTCCCAGTGTCTCTACAGTTTGAGATATTTCGGGAAATCCATAACCTAATTTTCCAATCAATACCAGTTTGCACTTCAATCCACTCTTCAAGAGTTTATAAAAGGATTTAATGAGAAGGGGGATGTTTTTACGTAATTCAACCGTCCCCACGTAAAGGATGAAGGGAACGGATATCCCATACTTAGCCAGTATTTCGTCTTTTACCGGAGATTTGTCCTCCATAAAAGTGTAATCTTTATTAGGGGCCAGGGATATGACCTTTATCTTTTCTTCAGGTATCTGGAGATGGTTTATGAGGTCATTACGTGTATTTTGTGAGTCGGTGATTATACAGTGGGGTCTGTCTTTGATTAGCTTCAGTGAGGGTGCCCAAAATTTATAGAAAAAAGGGAGCTTGTCCTTGAAGAAGAAGGGAATAAGATCGTGAATGGTTAAAACCTTTTTCACCTGGGAACTTACGAAGAAAGGGTTAACCTGGAGTGCCATGTGGGAAGGTAAATGTAACACGTCGATTTCCTCCTTTTTAAGAGCACGGGACAGGCTCACTGGATTTTCCAAATTTCCTGGTAAAGAACCGATAACCACCTCATTTACCATCTGGTAAAGGGGATTGTCTGTTTTCCGGTAATGGATCAGGGTTATGTCACGGGATTTATCCGTACCAATCATTTCCCGGACAATGTTGTAGAGGTAATTATCAATACCCGTCCTTTCCCGGTCCAGTATCCAGGAGAGTATTCCTATCTTCATTTTTTCACTAATTTTTATAAATTCCTATAAACAGAGCATTAGCTAGGGGGTAGGGAGAACCATAACTTGCTGGGATAAAGTTAGAGCCAAATTCCACCCATTTATTATATTTAGATATTCTTTTAAGATAATATTTTTCCGTGAATTTAATTTGACCATTTTTAAGATAATTATCAAGGTGGGGGTTTCCCCCTATAGGTACGGTTACAACCAATGTACCCCCCTCAGTAAGATGATTCTTTAAATTATCAAAGGCCCGGAAAATCTTTTTTGGGTCTTTAGGTTCCTCATCCCAGCCCACATGCTCCAGAGTGGATATGGAAACAATTAACTTGTATTTCTTTTGGGGATTATAATCCACGACATCACAATTGATCACCCCTTCTGCTTCCTCATATTTATCAACAACGTCATGGCAGATTTTAAAATAGTGGGAAAGAACATTACCAACCTCAAGAATCTCATCACAATCATAATCATCTACATATTTTTTTATGATGGGAATCTCAATAGTTCTTTCATTTCCCCAAGCCTCATTATAGTTATGATAAAAATATTCGTATTTCTCTCCGTTAAATGTAAATTTACGAAACAGTTTCAGGACTTTAGAATAGGAATATGGTAAAATGTAATAATGGTCATGAAGCAGGTGTTGCATTAACTGTTTAATTTTTTTAGGAAAACACTTTAAAATCATATTTTTCTGTCCTGGAAATTCTTTAATCTAGAATATCACTAAGAGATTACTATTTTTATATTCCTCATCGGGATAATACATTATTTAACTTTGATTATATAATGATAGCCACATTAATTACAAGAAACGTTCTTAGATTTAGATTTACAATTAAGTTTTGTTGATTAAACTTTTTAACACTCTTAAATCTTCTTTATCAAATGCTCTTGTAAGGATTAACGACACAACATATGCTGTAAAAAGAATTATAAATAAAATAATGGTGTTTAAACTGTTTAGGATTAGGAAAATAATTACCATAATAACACTGGAAAAAATAAGGGGGAGTATAGTTCTCTGTAACTCCTTTAAATCTACGTTCTCAGTCTTACATAAAATGTATATCAGGATTGGGACACTCACCAACTCAGTGAATACAGTTGCAATACTGGCACCTAAATAACTAAATTTGGGTATAAGGACTAAATTCAATGTAACATTCAAAATAACACTTAATCCAGTAATTTTAGTGACAACGAGTTGTCTATTAATAGAACCTAGTAAAATCCCAGAAAGACCATTGATAAACATGAGGATAATGGTCCAGATCAATACTTGAAGTGCAATTATGGATGGGGAGTAATCAGATCCATAGATTAGTAGAATGATTTTGTTGGCAAATAAAGTTACTGAAAAAGCAATGAAAACGCTTATAATTAACAGATATTTGAAAGACCGCTCGTAGGTATATTTAAGTGATTCTTTTGAATCTTGGTAGAAACGGGACATCACTGGAAAAAGAGTCACTGTAAATACGGAATATAAAGATAGGAAAACAAAAAGAAATTTATACGCTGCATTATACCAGCCAACTACTTCATTACCAACCATAACCGACAACATAACTGAGTCTACGGAATAATAAACCGTGACAAATATCCCTGCAAGTCCGTAGGGGAATGCTTCCTTTAAAGTGGGCTTCCAGAAATTAAAGTCAATTTCAATTGAGGGATAAGAAAACTTCCAGAAATATAAAATCATAGCAAAGAGAAGGGTCAAAGCATTTGAAATCAGGTAAACCAATGCGAAATCTAAAATGTCTAGTTTGCAGTATATTGCAATAGCAACTCCAAAAAACATTAAAAAACTGTTTACAATAGTAACCAGCGAGAGGTAATTCATTCTTTCGTATGACTGGAAAACAGAGGTAAACACTCCTACGAAAGCATTGATTACTACATACATTGAAATTATGTAGATTACATTTTTAACAAGATGAGAATATCCAATTAGGTTAACTGTTAACATTAACAGGCCTAACATCAGAAAAGATAAAAAAACCCTCATCAAGGCTACATTAGACAGATATTTATCCCTGAAAGATTTATCTCGGGCAAGTTCTCTGATCATCAGAGTTCCCAGGCCCATGTCCACTACAACTCCAAAGATTCCAGTAATTGAAAGGGCCAGAGATATAATACCAAATCCTTCAGCACCCAGATAACGAGCCGTGTACATGGTGATAAAAAACCCAATGAGGTAAGTAATGATTTGGGAAATAAATAAAAATCCCATGTTCTTGGCTATACCTTTAACTTTACTCATGTGAATACCTGCTTGAAATTTAAAGATTGGATTTTAAACATTCTTGAACTAAATCTATCTTTTATTATTTTGAGGCCCCATCCATAAACTCAATTTAATAATTCATCTATTAAACCTTTAATCCGTGTTTCTAAAATCTTTTATACCATCGTAAATTGCTTTAAATCCGTCTCGGGAAGTTTCCAAATCCTCCTTAAAAAGCATTAAAACTAGATTGGCCAAGAGATAAAATATAAAGAAAATAGTGAAGGTAGTTTTCTGGAGGCTTGAAGCAAACCGCCACATGAATAGCAAACGGTTGCGCACCAGATAATGATAAATCACAAAGTAACTGAAATAACTGTCCCAGGAAACACCGATCTTATGCCATATTCTGGATTGGGGGACATATGAAAGTTGGTAACCCGCTTTTCTGATCCGGAAACAGAGGTCAGTGTCCTCCCAGTAGGCGAAGTATACCGGATCAAAGAGACCCACCTCCTGCAATACTTCGGTTTTAAGGAGTAGGGAACAACCCTCAATGGTGTCCACATTTCGAGGTTGGTCACATTGGCCCTTGTCCACCTGGTTCTTGCAGAATCGTTTACCTCGACCTATATACAGGTTGAATTTCTCTCCAGCATGGCTTATAACATCGGAACTGCCCTGGTAATCGTAATAATATACCTTGGGAGTAACTGCCCCAATTTTTTCATCTTTTTGGGCAATGTCCACCATGCACTTAACAGAATCTTCATGAACCACGGTGTCGTTATTTAAAATTAGAATATAATCAGGATCCAGGTTTTTAAGGGCAAATTCCATGGCAAGGTTGTTGCCCTGAGCATAACCATGGTTTTGGTTATTTTTAAGAATAATAATCCTTTTATCCGAAGGAATAATATCCAAATCTTCTTTAATGATCACAGGAAGATTAAAATAATCTTTTTCAGATAATTCAAAAACTTCGAGTGGTTTGTTCTGGGAACGGTAATCCACTAACCTTGATTCAATTGTTTCCAATCCCTGTGCGTAGTTTCTAATTTCTTCCAGGGAGTTATCCTGGGAGGCATTATCCACCACCACCACATCATAATTAGGATAGTCAATCTGGTAAATGGATTCCAAACACTCCAGGGTGTCCTTCCATCCATTCCAGTTTAAGATGATTATGGAAACCCGTGGGGATTCATTACTCATTATAATTTACACTTCCTATGAGTTCACTACACATTATAAATCATCTTTTCAATAATCCTTTTAAAAATCCTAACCCGTATCCCCAGTGTTCCAAAGGGAATACCAGGAAGGAATATATACCCCTCCAGTTATCCAGTTTTACCACCAGCATCATGGTGTAAATCAGGTCCAGGAAGACATATATTATTATGGGAATTGAAACCAGGAGGAGAATGTTTATCCATAAATAGCCAGTTAGGTAGAGTAATAGGATTATTAAGAACAACAATGGATAAAGTATAAAGATTAGAGAGATGAAATGATACCATTTCAAGGTTTCAGGATGTTTTCGTGTGAATTTGGCACGTCCTTCCCCGTAGTTAACCATCTGCCCGTAAAACTCCCGGGAGTTGGGGCGACGGTACTGGTAAACCAGTGCCTGGGGATGACGTAGTAGTTTATAACCTGCTTTAACCAGTTGATAATTGAAATCCGTGTCTTCACACTGGGTCATGGATTCATCATAGGTTACATTTTCTTTTTCCAGTGTGGAGCGCTGGTAAATGGCGAAAGCCACGGTTTCCACCGGCACCACCTTTTGACTGGCAGTGTAAGACGTGCCAAACCCACCAAAAATGGTTTGCTGAGCAAGGGCAATGGTTTTGCCAAAAAAAGAGTCATCCGGTGGAGAAGAATAGGTAGACCCCACAGCGGCTAATTTACACTGTTTATTATATTTTTCGAATGATTTATAGAGGGTTTCCAGCCAATCTGAAGCTACATAACAGTGCCCATCGAGGTAGACAACGTAATCTGCACCAGAATATTCCAATCCAAGGTTACGGGCCGAACCTATCACTTCCTGGGGGTTTATAAAGAGTTTTACCCGGGGGTCTTTTTCAGATATTTCACGGACAATGTAGGGTGTTTTATCAACGGAAAGACCATCCACAACCAGGATGTTGATATCTTTGATGGTTTGATTCTGTAGACTGGTAATACATTTTTTAATGTATTTTTCTTCGTTTTTAACCCCAACGATGATATCTATAAAACTCATAAACCACCAATATTATTGATTCGTTTATTCTTTGCTGATTATTCGGTTGATGTAACTTACCAGTCTTTTGGCCTCGTTCTTCTTAACGTTTTTGAATTCTATTTCCCCCTCAGGATAACGGAGTTTTAAAGTCCGTCGTGTTGAGCTGAGGAGTGACTGGCCAGTGGAGATTAAACCAGCTATTCCTGATTTTTTCTCTGCAGTACGGGGTTTGCTGATGTCTTCCACACTGATTATATCTTCAAATTTAATGAACAATCCATTGTGGGTTTCGATTCCTTCGGGAATGACTTTTAAGGATTGACCTCTCACACCTTCTTTGATAACGTGAAGTCCCCTAAGATCCAGTATTTCCTGTAACTCCAGGGCATATTTATAATCTTTTCGTTTTTTATTTTGGTCAGAGAGAGTTATACCTGCCTCTATATCCTCAGTTTGGATATTTCCCGGTGTTTCTACATCCTCAGTCCGGTTATCTACCTGTGGTTCTTCATCCTCAATCTGGTTATCTGCCTGCGGTACTAAACCTTCAATCTGGTTATTTACCGGTGGTTCAACTTCAACCTGGTCTTGTTCCGAATAATCATCAGTATAGATGGTATCTTCGGTTGAATCATCGTGGTAGATCTCCCCTTCTCCAGTTTCAGGTAAGCTTTCGGTGTAAAATAACTTTCCACCACATTCACATTCATCACTGAAATCTTCTACCCTTTCTCCTTCCTGAAGCTGGTAATATCCCCCGCACCTTTCGCAGATTAAATAGGTCATTTTAAAATCCCCTGAAATTATTTCTGGTAATAAAACTTATTTATTCTAATAATAAATTATTTATTGTAAAAATTATTTATTTAATTATCTGTTAATGAGTTAATCCCTAGTTTAATCCCTTATCACTTAAACTCCCTTTTTATACTTCACATGATAATTATAATCCCTGATTAGGGATAACTGTTTTTTTCAGATATCTGGTAATTTTAGGAACAAAAATATATCTCCAATAACTACATATTTTAATTAGATTTTTAATATCTTAATCTCTAATTATTATGGGATATTGGTATTCCAATTTAAGAATTAATTCCTTATTAATTGAATCCAGGTGAATTAATTCTATAAAATGTTTATAAAAGGTTGAAATCCGATTAATTAATTAAAAAATGTTAATAAACAGAATAATATTTAGTTTAGGTCTGTTTAGGGGCTGAATTTACCAGATTAATAGCATACACGGTGACATTTATGATTTACTTTAGAGGATGCCTGTCACGGGAGAAACTAAAAAAGATTCCCGATGCAACTGAACAACTGCTCCATAAAGCAGGTATAGAATACAGGATACTGGAAGACGAGGGGTGCTGTGGTTCAGTGCTTTTGCGCACTGGTTTTAGGGAGGAAGCCCTCCCGGTTATGCAGGACACCCTGGAAGATATCAGAGGTGAACAGGTCCTTGTTTCCTGTGCCGGTTGTTATCGTACTTTTAAAGAGGATTATCCTGAGATTTTAGGGGAAAAAGTGGATGTTATTCACACATCTGGACTATTCCTGGAGTTAATAGAGGAGGGTCTTCTGGAACCCTCTCCCAGCCAGGAAAAGGTAACCTACCACGACCCCTGTCACTTGGGACGCCACCAGAAAGAGTACCAGAGACCACGTGAGGTTATCAGTTCCTATGGAGAACTGGTGGAAATGGAACGCACCCAGGAGAAAGCCCGATGTTGTGGTGCTGGTGGTGGTGTTAAATCTGCTTTCCCTGAATTATCTGAAGAAATTGGGAAAAATAGGGTGGAGGATGCCCGAAATACTGGTGCCACTACCCTGGTAACCTGTTGTCCCTTCTGTATTCTTAACCTGGAGTTATCCCAAAAGGAGAGTTCTTCCCCCACCCGGGTTACAGGGGAAGAGGTTGATATCCTGGATTTATCCCAGTTCCTGTTAAGGAGGCTTAAACATGAATGATCCCTCCCTTAAAATCATGAACCGTTCCTTTGGTATATTGAATAAGAGAAGGTCAAGCCTCCTTGAGGATGAGCGTACCATTGATTTAAAGGAAAGGGTTAAAAAGATCAGGGAATATTCAGTTGAACATCTATCTAGCCTCCTGGAAAAAGCACAGGAAACCCTGGAGAACAATGGGATAGAAGTGATCATGGCCCATGATGCTGAAGAGGCCAGGGAAGCAATTTACCAGCTGGTTAAAAGTGAGGAAACAGTGGCCAAATCCAAATCCAACACTGCCGGTGAAATTCAACTCACCGAGTACCTGAAGGAACATGAGGTAAATGTTCTGGAAACTGATCTGGGGGATAGAATAGTACAGTTCCACCAGAGCAACCCCACTCACCCCATCGGACCGGCCTGTCATCTGGATATGGAAATAATTGCCAAAGTTGTATCCGAGGAGTTTAAAAAGGAGATCGAAGCTGAACCACGGGCCATTCTGGATGCGGTTAAATCAGATATCATGGGGAAAATCTCCCAGTGTCGAGTGGGGATAACCGGGGCCAACTCGGTGGCTGCGGAAGATGGATCTCTCCTGATGGTCCACAACGAAGGTAACATCAGCCTCCTCACCCTACTGGATCTCCACATCGTGGTGGTGGGTATTGACAAGTTAGTACCCACCCTGGAAGATGCCGTATCGGTGGTTAAACTGGAAACTATCTATGCCACCGGGAAAACTGTGCCGGCTTATATGAATGTGGTATCCTCCCCCTCCAAGACCGCCGATATTGAACAGATCATATTAAATGACATGTACGGTGCCAAGCGAGTGGTAGTGGTGTTTTTAGATAACGGGCGGACCGAAGCTATCCAGGAGAAAAAGGAATGTTTATGGTGCATTGGATGCGGTGCATGCATTGTTAACTGTCCAGTGTACACCACATTAGGGCCTGAATTCGGATATCTCCGCCACTTAGGTGGTCGGGGTGTGGTTTTGAGCCACTACATCCATGATAATGATATATGTTTCGATTCGGGACTATTCAAATGCACACTATGTGGGCAGTGCACAGTGGAATGTCCAATGGAGATTCCGGTGAATCTCATGCTTGAAGAATTACGAATAAAATCTGTTAAAGAAGAAATCTATCCAGAAAAACATGGAAAAATCAAAAATAACCTCAAAAAGAGAAGATCACCATTTAATCCGGATGAAGAATAGATCAATTTAAAAAGTAATTGCCTTACCCTTAATCATAGGTTTTAAATATTAGTTAAAAGACTTGTTAAATAATAATATAGGAGGAATCATATTTGCTTCTCTTGATCAGTCCCATAAACACACAAGAAGCACGAGAAGCCATAGCCGGCGGTGCAGACATAATAGATGTTAAAAATCCTAAAGAAGGTTCATTAGGGGCTAATTTCCCCTGGGTCATTAAAAACATACGGGAAATAACTCCCAAGGACATGCAAGTTAGTGCAACTCTGGGGGATGTTCCCTACAAACCAGGAACTGTGTCCCTGGCTGCTGCCGGTGCCGTGGTTTCCGGTGCAGATTACATTAAAGTAGGATTATACGGAACAAAAAATTACTCCGAAGCTCTGGAAGTAATGGAAAACGTGGTAAAAGCAGTTCAGGAGTATAACAATGATGCCACAATTGTGGCCTCAGGTTATGCTGATGCACATCGCGTGGGTGCGGTGGACCCCCTGGAAATTCCCAGGGTAGCTGCCGATAGTGGTGCCGACCTGGCCATGGTGGACACTGCAGTTAAAGATGGAAAAACACTCTTCGACTTTATGGATGAAGAAAAGATCTCCCAGTTCACCACTGAAATACATGATTACGGCCTTAAATCTGCCCTGGCTGGTTCAGTGACCAAAGAACAGTTACCTTTACTGGCTGAGCTGGGCTGTGATGTGGCTGGAATTCGAGGTGCGGCCTGTGTTGGTGGAGACCGGAATTCCGGACATATCCATCATGAAGCTGTTGCCAGCTTAAAACAACTGGTACAGGGCCTTTAACTGAAGGCCTACCCCTTACAATTCCTAAGGTAATTGATTCAAATAGTAGCTTGAATACATAATTAATCAGATAGCTACATAAATAATACAAAACTAATCTCTAATAATTTAGATAGAGAGAGGTGATCCTGAGTTGATCCATTAGGTGATGGATAAAGTCACTGTTGGTTGATTTTAAACTTTCACTTTTAATTTTAATCCACATCATGTGGAATGGAGGAGAAATATTATGTTTTCAGATAAATTAAACAAAGCCCCGGAAGGATACACGTTTGATGACTTTTTACTGGTACCATCCATATCCAATATTGAACCCAAAGATGTAGAAACCAAAACCCGGGTTTCTCGTAATTACAATATAAACATCCCCATTGTGAGTTCAGCCATGGATACAGTAACCGAAGCTGAAATGGCTATTGCAATGGCTCAGGAAGGAGGATTGGGTGTTATCCACCGTAACATGACCATCAAGGAACAAGTGGCTGAGGTTAAAAAGGTCAAACACTCCGAGGATCTGACCATAAAGGATGTAATCACCACTTCTCCAGAAAACTCCATATACGAAGCCAACGTCATCATGGACATGGAAGAAGTCAGCGGTCTTCCCGTGGTGGACAATGGAAAGGTAGTGGGTATTATCAGCCGCCGTGACATTAAACCCATTATGAATTCTGATGCCCAGAAAAAGGTAAGCGAATTCATGACCGAAGAAGTAGTGACCATAGCCGAATCAACCAGCCCGGAAGAAGCCCTGGACATTGCTTACGAAAACAAAGTGGAAAGATTACCCGTGGTTAAAGACGACCGCATAGTGGGTATTGTGACCATAAGGGATATACTGGAACGCAAAATGCATCCCAACGCTGTTAGAGATGAGGATGGTCGCTTCCTGGTTGCTGCCGCCACCGGCCCCTTTGACCTGGAACGGGCCATGGCCCTGGATCAGGCGGGAGCAGATATCATTGCCATTGATGTGGCTCACGCCCACAAGCCCAGTATAATTAAATCAGCCAAAAAAATGAAGGAAAACATCAACGCCGATCTTTTAGTAGGAAACATAGCCACGGGAGAAGCAGCTGAATCCATTATATCTGGTGCAGATATTGATGGTTTCAAGGTAGGTATAGGCCCCGGTTCAATCTGCACCACTAGAATCATAGCTGGTGTTGGAGTCCCACAACTAACTGCCATATCTTCTGTAGCCGATGTGGCCAAAGAACACAAAGTTCCAGTTATTGGAGATGGAGGTTTAAGATATTCTGGAGATGTTGCCAAAGCCATAGCTGTGGGAGCAGATGCCGTTATGGTGGGAAGTTTAATGGCTGGAACCAACGAATCCCCGGGTGAAGTGGTTATAATGAACGGCCGAAAATTCAAACAGTATCGGGGAATGGGTTCACTGGGAGCCATGACTGGTGGCTCTGGAGCAGGGACCGACCGATATTTCCAGGAAGTTAAAGGACCAATGAAACACGCCAAGCTGGTACCTGAAGGTGTTGAAGGAGTCGTACCCTTTAAAGGACCAGTGAATGAAGTAATATTCCAGTTAATGGGTGGTCTTAAAGCATCCATGGGCTACTGCGGTGCATCCAACATATCCCAGATGTGGGAAAAGGCCAAATTCGTCAGGATCACCACCAGTGGAATGACAGAAAGTCACCCCCACGACCTCACTATAACCAATGAGAGCCCCAACTACCCTACCACCCGGCTCATGTAAATGAGTCGGGCCTTATAAACTTTTTTTCCAGATAAAAGGATGGTAAGGCACATATAAATCAATATTTTTATAAATCAATAATATTTCTCAAGTTTTCCACAATTATATTTGTGAAGGTTAGAAAATCCTTAATTTGAGGTTAAAGTTACATGAAATCATGTATAATTCTTTGTGGTGGAAGAAGTCGTCGCATGGGGCAAGATAAAGGATTGATGACTTTAAATAAGGACCCCATGATAATCCAAACCATTAAGATCGTTGAAAGATTAGTGGACGAAATTATACTGGTTTTAAGGGATAAAAAGCAGCTTGACTCCTACCAGAAATACGTAGAAGACTTTAAAATTCAAAACCAAAAAACAGATACCAACATCATCCTGGTAACTGATGTAGAAAAGGATCAGGGACCACTACTGGGGCTGTGTACCGGTTTATCCCATATAAAATCTGAAGGGGCACTAATCTTGCCCTGTGATTCTCCCTTCATTTCATCCTATTTTGTTAATAAAATGTTCGAAAGGGTAAATGAAGTAGAAGTTCAGGCCATGGTTCCAGTGTGGCCCGATGGATTAACCGAACCATTGCATGCTTACTACAGTAAAGAATGCATACCCCAGATTAAAGACAGGTTAAAAAATGGTTTTAGAAATGTTAAATCATTACTGGATAAAATAAATGTGGCCTACATTGAAGTTGGTATTCTAGATCCTGATAAAAAAAGTTTTATTAATTTAAACCGTCCCGAGGATGTTTCCCAGTCCCGGGAAAAATAGGAAAAACTCCGGCTATTACAATTATATTTTGAAATTAAAAATTGACTGGGATTTTATAAGATAGGGTTATTTGTTACTATTTTGGGGGGTTAATTAATTCTGAAAATCTTTAAAAAAAGTTTAATCATGATAATATAGTGAATTATAAGAGATGACCCAATCTAACTAATTAAAAAGGAGATTGCTATTTTTATGGAAGACTATGACGGGATTCAGGTGGGCCAATTATCAGTGAATTAAAACTTTTTCCACCACGGGAACATCATCAATGGGTAAAATGTCCACGCTTCCAGGGTTTCTTCCCATTTGAAGGAAGAATTTGTTAACCCTTTCAATCATGTCTATATATTCTTTTTTATCGATGCGGCAGCCATCTACAACCGCATGATCAGGCAGGTCTCCGTTCAACCTTTTAAACTCTAATACCTTGTTTACCATTCTTCTATACTGCTCGAGAGTTAGACTCTCCATTGCATCGACCTTACATTAGTTTTGTAAATTTATTGGTAACACCCCTTAAAAAGGTTACGGATTTAACTAAACAACTTAGAAAGGTGGTTATCCTGACAGAAAAACTTTAATCTAATATGGAGGGGGTAAAATAAAAAAATTAGGGGATTGATCCCCGGTGCAAAAAGTCCTGTAATTTGATATTAAAGTTCCATACTCTGATAGAAAGTCTTTACTCTAATATTTCTACATGGGAGTTGGGATCGAAAGGATTTGTTCGGATTGCAAGGGAAAACAGATAAGGATAGTTATTTTCCAGGTGTTCCATGTACTGCAGCCACTCCAGGATCAGGAAACTGTATATTCGGACCACATCCCCTGAAAGGTGGTTGTAGTCTAATTTTGGGAGTTTGGATAGATCATCCCGGTTTTCCAGTTCTTCCATAAGGTGGAAAACAGCCCAGAGTAGTTCAGTGAATGTTTCATGTTCCAGAAGGTTGGGGTTCTCCAGTAAAGCCAGGAGGAATTTCCTTTTATCAACCAGGAACTTTTTAGCATCTATTAAAAACTCAACTGATTCAGCATCACCGTTGATGTTCAGGGTGTAATCGAAGTTTTTAATGGTGTTTTTGGCTCTTTTAAATTCCATCTCAGACCAGGAACTGTTGATGAGAAGGTCTTCTTTTATGTGTTCTGTATCGGGGTCAAAACGGGTTATGGACCCCAATAGCTGGGTTCCTACTTCACTGAAAAAGGCACCGATTACCATGTTCAGCTTCTCCATCATCTGCTGTTTTTCTCTGCTACTGATGGCATTTTCTATTACCAAAACCACGAAGAGTATTTCAATGGGCAAAAAGGCGGTGTCAATGCCAATGTAAAACAGTACTTCGTGTAAATCATGGAATATGAGATAATTGGCAAAATAGAGTAATCCTGAGAGAATTACCAGAAATATTCCCAGTTTAACTCTCCATCCAATTTTTTTAGAAATATTCATTTTACAATCACCTGTTAATTGGTTAATTGATTACTATAATAATGCTAACTAAAAATGTTTGTATTTATTAACTCTATTAGATTACACCGTGAAATTTAGAATCTCATTACCGGAAAATCAATACAATTAAGGAGTAAGGGGGGCCTAGGAAACCGGGTATTATATTAATAGACTTATTTAACCAAATAAAAACTAATTAACCTTAACTGCAGAAATAATGGTTATGGGGTTTCTTCCCATCATCATGGTCCCCCTGGGGGTGATTTTACCCTTGGCAATAGTGGCTTCCACTACATCCGGTTCAGTTCCCAATTTTTTAAGTACATCCACTGCTTCCACCCTGGTTTCCATGAGAATTGAAGTTACCACTATTTTCCCATTCGGGGCTAGTTTACTCCATCCCTTAGTTACAATAGAGGATAGATCACCACTGCTTCCACCCACCAGGAGCACCTGGAAGGATTCCAGTTCTTCCAGTATGTTGAGAGCATCTCCCTCCCGGAGGAGGACATTTTCTTGGTAACCATGTTTTTCCAGGTTTTTCCGGGTTAAATTAATTGCTTCTGGATTTTTATCCAGGGCGATTACTTTCCGGGCTCTGCAGGCAGCTTCCAGTGTTAACCCTCCACTACCACATCCCACATCAACCACGGTATCCCCGGGAGATATTCCTGCTTTGCACATGACCAGACACCTTATCTCCTCCTTGGTCGGTCCGGGAACGTCCTTGGATTGTATGAATTTATCATCCGGGATCATGGGACCTCTCCCTGCCATCTCTGGTAAAGGTTGTGGTCAATGTGCATTACATCCAGTATTTTGCCCACTAAGAAGTCCACCAGATCATCCATGTTCTGGGGTTGGTGGTAAAAGGCAGGCATGGCTGGGAGGATAATACCCCCTTCCCGGCTGATTCTGAGCATATTTTCCAGGTGCACCGAGCGGAGAGGTGTTTCCCTTGGCACCAGTAACAGTTGCCTTCTCTCCTTTAAGGCCACATCAGCAGCCCGGGTAACTGCATTGCTGGCAAATCCCATGGATATGGCCGAGAGGGTTTTCATGGTACAGGGGACGATGATCATGGACTCAAAGCGGCAAGACCCACTGTTT
Organism: Methanobacterium sp. BAmetb5; assembly: GCF_003491305.1. NCBI lineage: Archaea > Methanobacteriati > Methanobacteriota > Methanobacteria > Methanobacteriales > Methanobacteriaceae > Methanobacterium > Methanobacterium sp. BAmetb5. The sequence continues at coordinate 245,703 of NZ_CP022706.1, read as the reverse complement.
ATGGCACTGGTCAGATCTCCGGGTTCGTAGAAACGGTGGGCTAAGTTTTTCAGTTCATCTTCATCCATTCCCATTTCATGTTGTAGGATGATGCGTGCTGGTTTTGTGGCCACCACCGCTGTCTTTTTACCCATTTCTTTCAAAACTTCCAGGAGCCTGACACCGTAAATAACTCCGCTAGCTCCAGTAATAGCTACCACTATCATTTTTATCACTGCTTTTATAAGTTTAAAGTCTAATTTTTATTCTGTTTTATTATTTAAAACTCTAAAATATGTTCATTATAGAGGGAATAATTAGTGGGAAATATCCAGGTAATCCAGGAAATTGATCTTCAAAGCTTGCTCTGCATATTCTTCAGGGAGGTAAATACAGAGATCGGCATGGTTAAATCGAGCATCCTTCAGTGCCCGTACCAGGTTAGAAACATCCCCCAGCATTACTGTGTCCCCATTAACTGATACCGGGGTGGTCATCTCATGAAAGGTGGGATACTCAGGGACATCGACCAGTATAAAGTCCTTATCAACATCCAGTTCCTGGGCGATTTCTGCTTCTGATTTTCCAATTGAATCAGGACTCATCTGGAAAATTTCCTCTGGATGTTCCACTTCATCAAGTTTCAGGGAATATACCCGCTTGTACAACTGTCGGTTGTCCAATCTTTCCATAACCTCCCCCACATAATTTTTTTCTGCCCGGGCAGCAGCAATTACATCGATATCATCGTAACGGTATATCTCCTGAGGATTGATAACTCCCTTTTCCAGGAGCTTAGCCAGGCAGCGGCGAAACATGGAGTTTACAATCCGGGTAGTGTGATGCTGATAAACACTGGGATACATGAAATATCGGGCCAGAAGCATAGATTCTGCCGCCTGAACTCCTTTACCATGTAATATGAGCCCATTTTCCAGTTTCATGTTGGATAAAAGGCGTTCCACATCAATAATACCATAGGCAACCCCGGTGTAGTATGAATCCCTTAAGAGATAATCCATACGGTCCACGTCCAGTTCCCCGGAGATTATATCTCCGAGAGGTCCCTGACCATTGATGACCCTTAGAACCTCCTTCACTGAAAATTTTTCCGATAAAATATCCCCCAGTTGTGATTCTTTAATGAGTTTAGAGGTGAGTTCCTCGTGGGAATTGTCAATACCTCCCTCGGATACATGGGAGAAGGGTCCATGACCGGCATCGTGGATAATGGCAGAACAACGAACTAGAGAATGGGTTTCTTCGTCCAGTTCAAGGTTACGAGCCAGTCGGGAGGCCAGGTACATGGTGCCTATGGAGTGTTCGAAACGGGTGTGATTGGCTCCCGGGTACACCAGGTAGGTAAATCCAAGCTGCTTTATCCTTCGAAGACGCTGAATTTCTGGAGTATCCGCCAATCTAACTTCAAAATCGTCTAACTGGAGGTCACCGTGAACACTATCCCTTACAAACTTCATGGATGCACCTCACTGTACCTAAGAATCGTTACCATCCCCATTATCAGCAATGATTAACCCCCTATTTAAGAAATCTTTTATGGAAATTGGATTCTTTTTAGAACTTTATATTAAGTTTAAAAATTTTTTATGGGATTTAATTTTTATTTAGATTATTTAACCACCAGACATGATGATATTACTGCCGGCACTGCCTTTTTCTTCTTTTTTAAAGTCCAGCTCGTATTTGACCCTTTCTATTATTTCCTCCAGTGCGGCTCTGGTTTCGTGGCGGTGCCCTCCCGAGACTGCCACCAGAAACAGGGGGTCTCCGGGTTGGAACTGGCCCAAATAATGGACCACAGCAATGTCCTTAACACCGTGCTTCTCCTGCACCTGGAGGAGGATGTCTTCCAGTTCCTTTTCAGTTTTACTGGTGTCAGGGGTGGTGAGGACGAGTTCATCTGTGGTTAGGGCTTCATCCTTTCCCCTTACAATTCCTTCAAAGGTGAAAATAGCCCCACATTCACCAATAGCGGGGCTTTCTTTGATCTTTTTGGTTAAATCATCCAGGGTGATGACTTGACTGTAATCTGAAATAATCCGGGCAATTATCATACTTCACTTTCCTCCTTGCGGTCCAGCTGTTTAATTCTGGAAATTCCATCAATTTCATGGATAACCTTAACCACTGATTCTGGTAGAAGTTCTTCCCATTTACCGTTAGACAGCATCCTACGGCGTACTTCTGTTCCAGAATAAGTTTTGCGATTGAATAATGGTGGTTCAGTTACTTCATAACCCTTTTCCTGGAAAAGCCTCTGTACCAGGGGGTTTCCAGAATATACGTGGGCAAAGGGTGGTGTTAACATTTCCAGGTGGGCTACCCACAGGGAATTACATTCAATATCCTGTACTGGTATGATATAGTAGCGTGAGGGATTCACACCATTTTCAGTGAGGGCCTTGGTAATCATCATCACCCTCTCACCAGCAGTGAAGGGATCAGTGGTGGTATGACTGGTCTGGGCACTACCCACACCAATAATCACTTCATCCACTTCATTTAGTATTCTTTCTATCACCTGGAGATGCCCCTTATGTACCGGCTGCATCCTCCCCACCAGAAGTCCTCTCATAATGAAACACCAAATATAGTTTTATATCCTTGGATTGGAATTAATTTGATAATTTAATATTTCTCTTTTTCTACCCTCATAAATAATTAACCAAACTGACTTCATTAATGGGGCTAATTTAATGGGTTTTCCCTGATCCCTGGACTGGAAATCAGGGAAAAAGGCTAAAAATGGTTATTCCATTTGAAAAGTATATGATAATTTATATATCCCGCAAAGTTAACAAGTGATTATGTTTAATTTCCAATAGAAATTCATTAGTGAAGGAAGGTTCTTTATTGTTATAGAATTACATGGGAAAGTGGTGAAGCCAATGATTAAGATTGAAAATCTATCAAAAACTTATCAAATAGAAGATGGTCCCGAGATCAAGGCCCTGGATAATGTTAACCTGGAAGTAAAGAAGGGAGAGATTGTAGGTATTATTGGAACCAGTGGATCAGGTAAAACCAGCCTGTTGCGGGTCCTTAGGGGTGTGGAACCATTCGATGATGGAAAAATCACCATTGACGACATCACGGTAACTCCCGAATCCACCACTTACTATTCCCGTAAACTGCGTAAGGCTACCGCCATCCACTTGCAACGCTCCTTTGGATTATGGTCAGAAACAGCTTTAAATAATGTGATAAGGAAACTTTACGGAACTAAATATGGGGACGAAGCCTTAACTGATTTTGACTTTGCTTACAGTGAGTTTGAAGAAGAAGCCATGGAAATACTGAAGGTGGTGGGCCTGGAGCATAAGGCCACTCATTTTGCACCGGTACTCAGTGGCGGTGAAAAACAACGCCTTATAATGGCTCGACAGTTAGCTAAAAAGCCTAAAGTCCTCTTACTGGATGAACCTGCTACCATGTCCTGTCCTAAAACCAAACAGGAAATTTTGGATGCTATCCGTAACATCAATGAAGATCTGGGAGTGACCGTCATCCTGGTATCCCACCTCCCGGAAGTCCACCATTACCTGTCCCATAGATTGGTGCTAATGGAAAATGGCCATGTGAAAGACGAAGGAACGCCGGATAAAATAATTAAAGAATTCCTCCAGAATATGGAGGAAGAAGTACCCAAACGTGATATGGAAGATGTTGGTGAGGATATAATCAAAGCCCTGGATCTTAAAAAGAGCTTCTACCTGCTTAAGGCAGGTAATGTACTGGAACTTAAAGATGTTAGCTTTGATGTAAAGGAGGGAGAAATTGTTTCCCTTATTGGGCCCAGTGGTGCTGGTAAAACTGTCCTGCTGCGTATGATCGGTGGTCTGGACCTTCCTGACGGAGGCAATGTCCAGTTTAAACTGAATAATGAATGGGTGGACATGCACCAGCCCGGGATCGACCGGATGAAAATTCGCCGGCAGATGGGATTCATGCACCAGGAGTTTGCACTGGTACACCACGCCACTATCCGGGATCAGATAGGGGGAAGGCTGGGAATTAAAGGCATTAACGTGGTGGATGAAGCCAAGAAAAAGGCTGAAGAAATGGGCATAAGTGATCTGGCCCTGGATGTTCTATACCAGCTAACTGATCTACCGGAAAGCGAAGCAAAACAGCGTCTGGAACAGTTAGGGTTATCTGGAAGTATTTTAGATACACTTTTCCCCAGTTTCCCTGACAATGAAGTTAGAAAGTACTCAGAGCCCATATTTAAAGCATTAGACCTCCCAATGGATATTTTAAACCGCCGTTCCTATGAATTATCCGGTGGTCAGAAAGTACGGGCTACTCTGGCCCTGGTACTGGCCTCCCAGCCCAAAGTCCTAATTTTAGATGAACCATTTGGAGATTTGGATCCCATAACCCTGCGTACTGTTTCCAACTCCCTGAAACGCATAAACCAGGAATTTAATACCACCATAATCATGGTCAGCCACCATATAGACTTTATTGAAGAACTGGCCACCCGAGCCCTTCGTATGGATGAAGGTAAACTCATTGGCGATGGGAAAGCGGAAGATGAATGTGATGAATTCATAGAAAGCTGTGGAGCAGACTATCTAAAGGATATTGCCCAGTGGAAGGAAAAGTTGCTGGGGGATTAAGGTAGTTCTCAGGATTTTTAAATATTGGAAATTAAGCTCGGAGGATGGTAAAGATGGAATTTGTAGATCTAGATGTGGAAAGCTTTTACCGGGTGCTGGCACCCCGACCCACCATTATAGTAACTACGGTTAACCCTGATGGGGAGGTGAATGCTGCTCCTTTCTCTTTTACCATGCCAGTTTCAGTCAATCCGCCCCTAATTGCCGTGGCCTCAGTTCCACGGCACCACACCTATCAGAACCTGGAGAAAACCAGGGAAATGGTGGTTAACATCCCCTCAGTAGATATCCTCAAGGAACTCTGGGTCACCGGGAAAAAGTTCCCTCAGGGCGTGAGTGAAATTGAAAAAGCAGGATTAACAGCAATGGAGTCTGATATGGTTAAACCACCCTGGATAAAGGAGTGTCTGGCCCATATGGAATGCGAAATTGAATTCACCCGGGAATGTGGTGACCACCAACTGGTGGTGGGCCGAGTTAAGAAGGTGGGTGTAAGTGAAGACTCCCTGAAGGATGGGCTTCTCAATGCCGAAGAAATGAAACCCATACTCCACCTCGGTGGTGAAGACTTCATAGTCGGTGATCATCGTATAACAGTTCCCAAATAAGGCTAATACTCCATATAATTTATTTAAACCAATTATTCAAAGCCGGTTTAATATAAGGTTGTCCACTTAGGATAAATGCATAAGATAAGTGGACCAATAGTAAACCTATGAATAAACAGGAAGGCAACAACATGTTCAATACCATAATGGTCCCCACTGATGGGTCAGAATATTCCCAAAAAGCTGAAGACACCGCACTAGCCCTGGCAAAAAAACTGGATTCCACTGTGGTTGCTGTTCACATAATAGATGAAAAACTCATATACCCCTACGAAGTCCTGGAGGAAGAAGGTAAAAGCATCCTCCATAAAGTACAGGAAAAGGGCAAAAAAATAGGGGTTAAAGTAGATGAGATACTCATTGTAGGAAGCCCTACCAATGACATGGCCAAGATAACCGAGAAAGCAGGGGCTGACCTGGTGGTAATGAGCACCCATGGTAAAACCGGACTGGAAAGACTCATCATGGGCAGCGTAGCTGAAAGCGCCCTCAAGAAGATTCCAGTGCCCGTTTTGTTGGTTAAAAAGGGATAATACATTCATTTATTTTTTTTGAGTGATCTTAGGAGCACGGCACTTAAAAAAGGTGCATAACACTTTCAAAAAAAGGAGCATTAATACATGCGACTCTGGAGTCTACATCCAATGTATCTGGATGTTAAAGGCCTGGTAGCACTCTGGAGAGAAGGTTTACTGGCCAGGGCTGTGTTGAAAGGTAATACTAAGGGTTATACCAACCATCCACAACTTATTCGTTTTAAAAATCAAAAAAATCCGCTTCTTTTCCTGGATACCTTTTTAAACCAAGTATATCTGGAATCAAAACACCGGGGATACAAGTTTAACCTCGAGAAAATAGGAACTGAACAAACCAGGGAACAGATAACAGTTACCCGGGGACAGCTATCCTATGAAATGGAACACTTGCTGGGGAAACTCCAACAACGCGACCAGGAGAAGTACCAACAAACAAAAAAGATGCTTAAAGAGGACAAATTTCCTCTCCCTAATCCTGTTTTTAAGATTGTGCCAGGAGATATAGAGTTATGGGAGAAAGTAAAGCATTAAAGTTCTCTTTTAATCATACCACATACTATATTAACCATTGCGGCCCATAAATACCAGTACTTCCATGTAAATGGTTTAATTCACCCACTTGAATTAATGGTTGAATAGAATTGCCCACGAAATAATGGCATTGGAATAAAAGAGGTAGTTAAATGAGAAGATACAAATGTAAAGTCTGTAACTACATTTACGACCCGGAAAATGGAGAACCAAGAACCAACACCCCACCAGGAACCGCCTTTGAGGATCTACCGGATAACTGGAACTGTCCCAAATGTGGTGCTGGTAAATTCCGCTTTATACCCATTTAATGATTCTTGCCTATCTAAACAAGATTAATACCCCCTCTAAATAATTTTTTTAAAAAATACTTAAATAAAAACCGTGCTTTGAATTAAAATGGTTAACCGACAGTATGAATTTCATGAATCTTCATGAACTTAATAAAAAAAGAGGTGGAATACATGCAAAAATACTTGTGTAAACCATGTGGATACATCTACGACCCTGAACAAGGAGATGACATGTCTGGAATTGAACCGGGAACCGCTTTTGAGGACTTACCCGATGACTGGGTCTGTCCAATGTGTGGTGCCGGTAAAGACCTGTTTGAACCGGTTGATTAATTTTTACAATTCGAATTCCAAATTTTTTTTAATCCCCTATAAGTGGATTTTTAATGTATAAGTGGATGGATGTGAAGATATGTTAGATAAAAAAATGGAAGAGGCCCTTAACTACCAGTTGAACCGGGAACTCTACTCTGGTTATCTGTACCTGGCCATGGCGGCCTACTTTGAGGATCAAGATCTGCCTGGTTTTGGTAACTGGATGAGGGTCCAGGCCCAGGAAGAGTTAAGCCATGCCATGAAATTCTACGACTACCTGGTGCAGAGGGGTAGCCGGGTGCTCATGGCTGAGATTGAAAAACCACAAAGTGAATGGGAGTCTCCAGTAGCTGCCTTTGAACATGTTTATGAACACGAGCAGATGGTCACCGGACTCATCAACGACCTGGTGGATCTGGCCCTGGAACTCTCGGACCACGCCACCAACAACTTCCTCCAGTGGTTTGTGGCGGAACAGGTGGAAGAAGAAGAATCCGCCAGTGGAGTGCTGCAGAAAGTCAAACTTACTGGCGAATCTGGCAGTGGATTGTACATGTTAGACCAGGAACTGGGACAGAGAGTGTTCAACCCCCCGACTGCAACTGAGTGAGAATTGAGTTAAATCTTTTTATTATATTTTTTTGTGAAATAGACTTTTTTTGTAAAAATAGAGAATATCCTATAAATCAGGAGGTATTCTGCATATTTACGCCCTTATTCTGATTACTTTCCATTTTAAAAAAAAATAATTAAAATTTTTTTGCATGGAAAAACACCTTTATCCCATTGTAGGGGTGTGAAAGCATATTAATAAATAAAAAATGGAACAAAAATAACACATACTTATTCTTTGAGGGTGAATGACAATGGGTGAAAAAATCTACGAAGTTAGAAAGATCAAGAAAAAAGGGAAAAGAATGCCTTTAATTGGGGATAAATTCCCAAAAATGGAAGTTCAAACCACGCAGGGGATGATGAAACTACCTAAAGCCTTTAAAGGCAAATGGTTCATTCTGTTCAGTCATCCCGGAGATTTCACACCGGTGTGTACCACGGAATTTGTTTCCTTCCAGCTACGCTACGACCAGTTCCGTGATCTTGACTGTGAACTCATTGGCCTCTCTGTGGATCAGGTTCACTCCCACCTGAAATGGATCGAATGGATATGGGAAAATTTCGATGTGGATATTGAATTTCCGGTCATTGCTGACACTGGTAAAGTGGCCGATACCCTGGGATTAATACACCCTAATAAAGGCACCAATACAGTTAGGGCGGTGTTCATAGTGGACCCTGAGGGTATTATCCGGGCCATACTTTACTACCCCCAGGAACTGGGAAGAAACATGGACGAAATCCTGAGGATGGTGGAAGGATTCCAGACCGCAGAGGAGAAGAATGTGGCCATACCTGCCAACTGGCCCTGCAATGAAATCATTGGCAAAGGACTGATTATTCCCCCGGCCTCTGACATTGAAACTGCTATTAAAAGACCAGAAAAATATAAATGCTTTGATTGGTGGCTGTGTTACCGAAATTACTATAAATGGTAGCTGAACTTCTTACTAGGTTAATGACTGGACTATTCAATTAATAAAAAAAAGGTGATATAAAATGGCAAATAAGAAATATGAACTTCCCCCACTTCCCTACGGATACAAGGATCTGGAACCCTACATGTCTGAAGAACAACTCCAGATACACCACGATAAACATCATCAGGCCTACGTGGATGGAGCCAATGCCCTGCTGGATAAATTTGACAGCCGTCCCGGAGTGGAATTTGATGTGAAAGCCGTGGCCAAGGAACTTTCCTTCCATGTGGGTGGATTTGTACTGCACAAAATGTTCTGGGAGAACCTGGCACCGGCACCCAAGGGTGGAGGTGAACCCACTGGAACCCTGGCCAAATACATTGAAAAGGATTTTGGCAGTTTAGAAAGGTTTAAACAGGAGTTTTCACAGGCAGCCATTAGCACTGAAGGATCAGGATGGGCTGCTCTGACCATATGCCGCAGAACCGACCGTTTATTCATCACCCAGATTGAAAAACACAATGTTAATGTCATACCACACTTCCGGGTTCTGATGGTCCTGGATGTATGGGAACACGCCTACTACCTGGACTACAAGAATGTCCGACCGGATTATGTGGCTGCCTTCTGGAACCTGGTAAACTGGGAGGAAGTTAACCGTCGCCTGGAAATAGAACTCCTTTCTAACAGTTTAAACCTGGTAGACAACCGAAGAGTACTGGACATGAAAATCGAAGAGTTTAGGGAAAACTTCGATGACTGGATAGCCTCCTTTGATAAGAAATAAATTTTTCCTTTCTTTTTTTTAAATAAAAATTTTTAAACATTTTTTTACACATATGCTCCATTTTCTTTTACTATATTACAGTATAAGTACAGTTCATTCGGTTATTGTACCCATTTTTACCTGGCCCCATCACACCCCTATTATTAGGAATAGATAAATACCATTTCCAGTATAATGGAGTATGATAGTGCGGATTGATCCTGCGGGTTAATTATAAATCTGCATAAACTGGAAAATTCCAAATATTTACCTATCAAGGTGTTAAATCTTAAAATAATAAAGAAATTCATAAGTAGCCATTATAATTCATTGTTTGATAGAGGTGTGATTAGATGATCTACAATGAGAAGGCTGAGTGCATGTCAGCCCCTGAAAAGGAAGGATTACAGCTAAAAAGATTACAGGACGTTGTTAAAAGGGCCTATGAAAACGTGCCCTACTATCGGAAGAAGTTAGATGCTGCCGGGATAACACCTGCCGATATACAATCCCTGGAAGACATTGAAAAGATACCATTCACCACTAAAAGTGACCTGAGGGATGCCTATCCCTTTGGAATGTTCGCCGTGAGCACCGACGACATTGTAGAAGTTCACACCACCTCGGGAACCACTGGGAAACCAACTGTATCTGGTTACACAGCTAAAGACCTGGACATATGGGGTGAAGTTGTGGCTCGTGCCCTTTCCATGGCCGGTGCCACCAGAAAGGACATAGTGCAGAACTGTTATGGTTACGGTCTTTTCACCGGAGGTTTGGGAGTGCACCACGGTGGTCAGAAGGTAGGTTGCACCGTGATACCCATCAGTGCCGGTAACACCCAGCGCCAGATCGAGATCATCCAGGACTTTAAAAGCACCATCCTCACCTGTACCCCTAGCTACGCCATGTACATAGCCGAAGTACTGGAAAGGGAAGGAGTCCTCCCGGAAGATATAAAACTTAAAGCCGGGGTTTTCGGTGCTGAAATGTGGACGGAAGAGATGAGAAATGAGATTGAAAGAAGGCTCAATCTGGATGCCCTGAATATCTACGGACTAACCGAGATCATTGGTCCGGGAGTGGCCAACGAGTGCATGGAAAAGAATGGACTGCACATCTTCGATGACCACTTCTACCCGGAGATCATCGACCCCCAGACCCTGGAGACACTACCTGAAGGAGAGAAAGGGGAGCTGGTGCTGACCACTCTAACCAGGGAGGGTATGCCTGTCCTGCGTTTTAGAACCAGGGATATCACTGCCCTGCGTAAGGGGGAATGTGGCTGTGGAAGAACCCATGTTAAGATGGACCGTATAACCGGAAGATCCGACGACATGCTCAAAATAAGGGGAGTTATTGTATTCCCATCCCAGATTGAAAGGGCACTACTTAAAATACCGGGAATGGAACCCAACTACCAAATCATCGCCACCCGACCAGAACACCTGGATGAACTGGAAGTACAGGTGGAAGCATCACCGGCCCTGTTCTCTGATGAAGTGAAACACGTGGAACAGGTAACCCGATCCATAGAAAAGCAGATACACGATGAAATTGGACTCCGGGTTACAGTGAGTCTGGTTGAACCCCAGAGTCTGCCCCGTAGTGAAGGTAAAGCCGTCCGGGTTATTGATAAAAGAGATATGAGTTAACTAACCAGTAATTAAAGATTAATTTGTTATTAAATTTACAGGGGATGAAATGGATGTCAGAAGATAAAAGAAGGAAGCTAAAACAGATATCAGTGTTTCTGGAAAACAGGAAAGGAAGACTATGGAAAGCAATGAACGTTCTTTCCGGTGCAAAAATTAATATAAGGGCTCTTTCCATAGCCGACACCTCAGGATTTGGCATACTGCGCATGATAGTCCACAATCCAAAAGAAGCAAAGAAGGCCCTGGAAGCAGACAACTTCGTGGTAAAAGTCAATGAAGTGATTGCCGTGGAAGTCATGGACGAACCCGGAGGACTGGACGAACTTCTCGGTGTTTTAAACCAGGCTGATATTAACGTGGAATACCTTTACGCCTTTGTAGAGAAAAAAAGTGACAAGGCCATTGTAGTGCTGCGTACTGAAGATGTGGATGCTGGTATCGCTGCACTGGAAGCCAGTAATATCAATATATTAAATGCGGATGATGTTAACCTCCTTTAGGGAAGTTAACATACACAATTTTTCCAGGTTAGTTATTTTCACAAAAGTAGTTTTTCCATTTTTTATATGGTCTTGTTTGAAAACTGCCCTATTTTTGAAATATAACCAGATAATGAGACTTACAACCCTGTTCCAGGTCTTCTCCCACTTCTGTATCTAACCGGACCATTTTTAAGTCGTGTTTTTGGAACATCTTCTCCACATCTTCTGGATTTCTTTTGAATTTAAATGGAGGTCCGTATCCCGTATCCATCTTCTTGTAGTCCATCACCGCTATCTGACCACCAGGCTTGGTGATTCTCTTGAGTTCGGCTATGGCTTCGTCAGTGTTTTCCCGGGCCACAAATCCATGAAACACATTGAGCAATAGAGTGATATCCACGGTGTTATCTTCCAGGGCAATATCCCCTGCTATATCCGATTGGAGGGGAATAACATTGGTTATGCCATTTTGTTGGATATCTTCCTCTAAATCTTCTATTGCTGGCCCGTAAACATCCAGGGCATAAATGGTTGCATCCTCACCCATTAAACTATATGCTTCCATGGCCACATGACCATCACCACAACCGGCATCCATAAATACTTCATTTCCATCCAGATTCAACCTGGAAATTACTTCCCGGGCATCTATAAAGGATTCACTTGATCTTCCCTTTATGCGGTGGCCGTTGGATGGGTTTAATCCCGTAGTATTTGACATTCTCTCACTATTCCCGTTATAATCTGTTAAAAATAAGAAAAAAATCTGTAAAAAAAAATAGTTGTGTCCATTATTGGTTTAATTTGTAGATCTCTTATATTAACTCCAGATACTTATTTTTAATCCGGTCAAATTCTTCCGGGGTTATGGCACCAATATCCAGAAGCTCCTTGGCTTTTTTAATTTTTACAACGGGATCTTCAGCGGGTTCTGTTGATACCTTTTCATCGGCACTTGTTGCTTCTTTTAGAGAAGTTTCCTCGGCAGGAGCAGCTTCGGAGGTAACCTCTTCCCTGGGAGTTTCTTCTTGTTGATACTGTTTTGGTACCTTGATTTCAGGAATAACCGGTTCTTCAGGTGATTCTTTTTCAGCCACCTGAACTTCTGACTCCGGAACTTCCAAAGTCTCAACAGTGGGAGTTTCAGGTTCAGGAACTTCTACAACTTCATCTACTGGAATCTCGGGCTCAGGAACTTTTTCCGACTCAACAGTCACAGATTCCGTCTCAGCAGCTTCACTGGATACTGTCTCTGTTACTGGAGTTTCAGGCTCAGCAACTTCTACTGTTTCAGTTACTGGTGTTTCAGCTTTAGGAGCATCAGTGACCACTGTTTCCTCTTCACTTACCACATCCATCAGTGATTCCATGGGTTTTTCCTCGCTTTCTGTGGTGAATTTATGTCCGCAGATAATGCAGAACTTGGCATCTGGTTTGTTTTTCTGATTACAGGAAGGGCATATTTTGTAATCTGGTTCACTGGGAGCTTCCGTGGTTGAAATAGGAGTTTCTGAGGGTATTTCCTGGGGAGCTTCCTCTTTAATCAGGGGTGCACCGCAACCCACACAGAATTTGGCAGTGGCTGGGTTTTCAGTTTGACACTCTGAACAAACCACATTAGATGGTGATTGTGGTGCTTTTTTTACTTCAGAGTCAGTTTTACCACGTTTTTTAGCTTCTAATCTTCTGCTTATCTCTTCACTGGAGACCATTAACACATCCTCCTCTATGATCATCTACTGTTTTATTCTATGGATTTCAAGTAACATTAAAATTTAGGATTAACATGTATCCGGCTGAGATGGAATTCTGGTGTTTTTTAATTTTCTATGATATAATCAGATAGTCAGCCCATTATAATGATAGTTGTCATGATTTCTTTTATTTAACTACTTGATTAATTCCCTAAACTATTATTAAATAAGTATTCGATTAAGGGTGTAAATATTTTACTTTCCGATAAGATCGATTCCGTGATTATGGGGTTATGGTTATTACGTGATTTATTTATGGTTATAAATTATTGATATTAGAGGCTGTGCTGCCACATTTGATTCAAAGTACCATATCCACCGTGTTTTATAGCTTTTTTGGTGAAATCCGATGCCTTCCGAATGGATTCCAGGAGGTCCATTCCCTGAGCCAGATAGGCAGTGATGGCTGCCGAGTAGGTACATCCTGAACCATGGGTGTTGGTGCTTTTTATGATTTCACCTTCAATGAAGTTTAATGAATCTTTATAGAAAATATCCCTTCCCTTTAGGTGTCCACCAGTAACCACTGTGGGGCATATTTTTCCCAGCTTAATGGCTGCTTCACAGGCATCATCTTCATTAACTATTTCCACACCGGTGAGGGCTTCTGCTTCGTGAACATTGGGTGTGGTTAACTCAGCCACCGGCAAAAGATATTTCCTCAGGGATTCAACCAGGTCGTCCTGAGATAGGACACCACCAGAACCGGCTACCAGAACCGGGTCCACCACCAGTTTTAACTGGTACTTCTGTACCTGGCGAGCCACCATTTCCACCATCTCTGCCGAGTACAGCATACCAGTCTTGGCGTGCTGTATTTCTGCTCCTTCCATTATCATATCTATCTGTTTGGAAACGAAGGGGGTGTTTACTGGTTCCACACCAGCCACACTATTAACATTCTGGGCAGTAAGGGCGGTGATAACGGCCGTTGGATAAATCCCCAGGGAATGGAAGGTTTTCACATCAGCCAGGATCCCGGCACCTCCCGAGGGGTCGAAGCCAGCAATGGAAAGTGCTATCATTTCCTTTCCACCCGCAAACGTTCAGTTCCATGGTTGGATCGAACCACTAAACCAATACTTTTGAGGAATTTGCGGGTTTCTGTCCCGAAACCATGCATCATAATTTCCCCCAGGTCTTCAGCAGTGTTCACGTCCAGTGAAAGATAAAAGGAGTCATAGATGTACCAGGGGACCCCGGCATTTTCAGCCTCCTTTAAATGCTCGAAGAAACTCCAATCTCCAAATTTCATCTGTACATCCTTGGTGGGACACAGGAGGGCATTGGTACCTCCACCCTTGGCCGGGGCAATTACCACTGGCCATTTTTGGGATAGTTCCACCATTTCCTGAACCTGGTCCGGGTGGATGAGGGGTACATCCGAAGGGACAATGAGTACCTGGCTGGCCTTCTGGGAACACCACTCCACTGCCTGGGTGAGCGCACCATTTAAATCGGTTTCACCCTCCTCTGAGAGACAGGTAACATATAAATCATTAACAAAATTAAGTACATCTTTATCAGAGCTTATCACCACAACATCATCCACATTATTTTTTATAGCAGTGATAACATCTATTAACATTGATTTAAGGAGATTTTCTCTTTCTAATGGTGATAAAGTAGGGGACAGGCGGGTTTTTGCCTGTGAAAATCTGGAAACCGGGATTATGGCCAATGTTTTTTTCATGTTTAATTCCCCAGTTCATACACCGACCGTGTTCTTAAACCACTGCCTTAAATCGGCAACCCATGTATTGGCACTGTTATCTGATTCCACTGAAAATGACATGTTCTTTACCCCCTCGGAGGTTAGGTTGAAACGACTCATCACATTCTTCTTGGCAGTTTCCACCTTTTCCTGGAGCTGGTAATACTTGGTTTTCTGGTTCTGCACCACGGCCATTGCTTCGCCACTGTAAACATTCACATTACCTTTGGTTACAATGACCCATATCTGCAGCTGGGCCTGTGTGGCGTTCTGGAGGTCGGCAGGGTTAGAACTATCTATGATGTCTTTAACCTGAGTGGATGCTGTGCCTGAAGGGTAAAGTGAGGACCCAGTAACTGCCTTTTGATCAGGTTCTATACAGTAAGCCAGGACCGTGTCATTGCTATTGGTGTTGATCTTTTTATCAGTGATGATAACCACATCCTGTGATTCTTTACTTTTCAGGATGGTTCCCTTATCCACCACCAGTGGTTTGGTTCCATTGTTTTTTACGGTGATGTTATGGGGTATGCTTCCGGCAGCAGTGTTTTGTATAATATCTACTTGCTGATTGTCATAGGCCTGTTCCAATGTAACTCCACCGCCAGAAAGGAAGCTCATAGCCCCACTACCGGCGGCGAAGACCACCACCACTGCTATTAATAAGATCAACCGCATATTCATAGGCTATCCCCTTTAAACATCCAGGATTCTAGATATATTACAATCTGTATTCTCATTTATTTACAGGTGTACTTCAATAAGTCTTGGCAAGTAAAGCAAGGTACCGGGATTCTTTACCACATCTTATGCACTTGCTCTCAGTGGATTCTTCTTTAACACCCAGTATATCCACATTAACGTTTTCCTCGATTTCCTTACCACATTC
>NZ_CP022706.1:72500-225000 GCF_003491305.1 Methanobacterium sp. BAmetb5 | reverse complement strand
GTCTCGGGTATTCCTAGGGTAAGTTCTGTGATAAATTATATGTGAGTACTAGCTTAAAATTTTTACTATTGCTATACTGATCAGAAATCAGTGAAATTATTCTAGAAATAATGCTATTTTTATCTTATAATTGTAACTAATTTATTAATATCAAATAAATTTATAAACTTTCTAAACAGAACTAAGTAAAAAGAAATGAATTTAAAGAAAATGAATTCAACGAAAATCCTCCCCTAATTTAAAAGGAAGAATCCCACCAAGAAAGTACATACATTGGCAGTTAGGGACATGGCCAGTGCTTGAGTATAGGTTGTCTCCAGTAAAAATTTGAGGAATACCAACTCAACCATAATTACCAGAGCCTCGATTAACAAAAGATTAGGGTAGAGGTATATGTAGCTGTAAGTGGCCAGGGGCAGGGTAAGGGAATTAATTAACAGGGAATAAAATAATAGTTTTCCCGGTTCTTTTCGAATAAACAACCATATTACGACAAATTCAATAAATACAGTTAATATCCAGGGCAGGAGGATATGGAACATTGTTTCTTGATTCAACATTTATATTGTTCTGTTTTACATTCGACGTGATTTAAATTAAGAAGTGATTTACTAATGGAGCAAAGGATTAAAATCAAAGGATTAACCTGTTCTTCTTCTGATCAATAAGAAAAGGATAACTACCAGGGCTAGGATGGGTAACACCACAAAGTAAAGATAAAAATCCCATGATTGTCCCATAGCTGGAGGTTCTGGTGTCTGGTTTTGGTTCTGGAATGGTTTTTCAATCCTTTGTCCGTTGGTATAGGTGTAGATGATTTTCTCCTTCTGGATGTCCAGGATGTTGCCCTGTATGGACCGGATTTTGAGTATGATAAGGGCACTTTCCAGGGAGTTTCCCTCGTTTACTGTGTCATAGAGTCCCTCTAGATTTAGATCAGAACGGGCCACCCGGCTATCGTTTTTGAGAAATTCAGAAATCTGAGTATCATTCATCTGGTTCACTTGCACCTCATTATAAACACTGAAAGGGACGGCATAGATGGAGCAGGTGCTTAACTTGTAAAAACTGAATTCTGATGAGTTTAAAACTTCCAGGGATGGATTGGGAGTGCCATGAAGAATGAAAACGTAACCAGGATAATCTTGAATGTTAGATAACTGATAACTGTAGGTTATGGTCTTTTCTCCAGGATTAACCACATCCGCATAGGATGCTCCGGTGATAGATACCAGGACAAACAGTACAGCCATGAGTCCTGTGCAACCTACCTTGATTTTATCTTTTCGTACCATTTAAACCACTGCCCCTGCATTACCTTAGTACGGTATCATATCTAAGATTATTAGCTTATCCTATCATTACGTGATTTATAATATCATTTCTACCATTCGGTTAAAATTTATTTCTATTTAGCAGGTTTCTAGGATTTTTAGAGTGTTAATATAATTATTGCAAAGATTTATATAATTAAACTTTTACATTAAAAGTTAAATTAGGTGATAACTGGGTTTTACAGAAGAGTAAGATCATCCCCCCACCTAATTAAAATCATTTTATTACTAACTTTTAAAGAATTTCTAAACTTTTATGATGGATAAAAGCTATGAATGGATTGAAAAGAGTGATTTCATGAGTTACAAGGGAATCTCCAATGAATTTTTAGAATTTGCAAGTATTTCTATTGGTGACAGCATTAAAATATTCAAGAATGATATTATTTATGAAGGAATGGTGTTAGACAAGGAAACGAGTCCCGAAGGAGGACATATGGTCTTGAAACTTAAAAATGGACATAATATTGGTTCAAGTATTAATGAAACTAAGATAAAATTAGTTGAAAGAGGTTTAAAAACTAATTTAAACCATGAAGATAACTTAACCTCCATTAACGTTAATAATTCCATTAAAAAAGATGTGTCGATTATATCCACTGGAGGAACTGTTGCATCAGTTGTTGATGATGAAACCGGAGCAGTTCATCCCGCATTTACTGCAGAAGATATTATAAGAACAAATCCTGAGCTAATGGATCAGGCCAATATCAAAGGAAAAACAGTTTTAAAGATTTTAAGTGAAAATATCAGGCCAAAACACTGGATCAAATCAGCCCGTGCTGTAAGAGATGAGATAGATGAGGGGGCTTATGGTGTGGTAGTTGCTCACGGAACAGACACCATGCACTACACTGCATCGGCACTGAGTTTTATTTTAGATACTCCTGTTCCCGTAGTCCTAACTGGAGCACAGCTAAGTTTAGATAAGCCTTCTTCTGACGCTTTTATGAATTTAGTGAACTCTGTAACTGCCGCGGAGTCTGATCTGGCAGAGGTAATGGTCTGTATGCACGCCACAGAAAACGATTCATACTGCTTCCTACATCGAGGTACCAGAGTAAGAAAGATGCATTCAACCCGGAAGGATGCTTTTAAAAGTATAAACGTTTCACCAATGGCCAAAGTTCAAAATGGTAATGTAACCCTAACGGATAGAAAGATGCACTGCAAAAAAAGGCATGATGGTGAAGTTGAGATTAAAGATTCATTAGAAGAAAAAGTAGCGTTTATTAAGAGCCATCCTGGAATTTCTGGAGAATTAATAGATTACCATATTGATAAAGACTATAAAGGAATCATCATAGAAGGAACTGGATTAGGACATTGCCCCGTTGATATTACTCCCTCACTTCAACGTGCCCGGGACAGTAACATACCAGTAGTGATGACCTCCCAGTGTCTTTACGGAGAGATAGATATGGGGGTTTACAGTTCAGGAAGAAAACTTACTGCTGCCGGAGTAATACCTGCCCGGGATATGTTACCGGAAACAGCCTTGGTAAAACTTATGTGGACTCTGGGACAAACCGATGACTTAAAAGAAGTGCAAAGAATTATGCACACTAACATTGCCGGTGAAATTGAAAATAAACCCAGTTAACTTCGAAAAATATAAAAATAACTTTAAAAATGAGGATTATAATTTAGATAATCCTTCTGCCACTAAATTATCAATCTTTTAGCAATCTCTGGATAATCACCGAAATCAAGAATCCCAATCCCAGAACCAGGACAATAGTGGCACCGGAAGCCAGGTTGAAAAGATAAGATAAATAAAGGCCACAAGTGGTCAGTATCATTCCCAGTATCACCGCCAGTACCATCATCCGCCCCATATTGTAGGTGTACTGTTTGGCAATAGCTGCAGGGATGGTTAAAAGGGCAATGACCAGTATTATACCCACAACTTTTATCATGACCACCACGGAGAGGGCAACCAGGGATAAGAGGAGCAGATAAATGGCGGTGGTGGGCATACCCATGACCTGGCTAAATTCTTCATCAAAGGATATTCCCTGGAATTCATTCTGGAATAAAATAACAGTGATAATGATGATAATATCCAGAACAAGCATTATCAACAGATCACTGAAGGGTACGGTGAGAATGCTCCCAAAGAGGTAACTCATGAGATCCGGAACATATCCCGGGGTTAAATTTATAAATATAATACCAACAGCCATTCCCAGACTCCACAGAATTCCAATGGCTGTATCTTCACTAATCTTTACCTTTTTACTGGTAAATCCCATGATTAGAGCAGAGGCTAGGCTGAAGGGTATGGCCGAGAGTATGGGATTCACTCCCAGGAAGTATCCCAAACCAATTCCCCCAAAGGCTGCATGAGATATACCCCCACTAATAAAGACTATGCGTTTAACCACTACGTAGGTTCCCACCACTCCACAAGCCACGCTCACCAGGATAGCGGCCAGGAAAGCATTCTGCATGAAGGTGTACTCCAGAATTCCAGTCAATATATCATTTCCCTTCCTATTTTATTCGTTGTCTATTATTTCTACTTTATTTACGAAATTTGAACTCATATAACATTAATGGTCTTTTAATATTCGGTGGGGGATTCCATGGCTTATGTATCCAATGGGGCACTGATAGACTGCTTCTAATCCCTTTTCTGAACCCTCAACTGGCCCGTGGTAGTAAAGTTTCTGGTTTAAACAGGCGATGTTATCCACCTGGGTGGACACCGCTCCCACATCGTGGCTGACCAGTACTATGGCCATTCTTTCCCTTAACCGGGCGAGGAGCTGGTAGAATGAGTTCTGCATTTTAGGGTCAATACTGGCCATGGGTTCATCCAGGAGCAGTAATTTAGGCTGGCGCACCAGTGCCCGGGCAATGAAAACCCGTTGCATCTGACCCCCAGAAAGTCTACTAATCTGGCGGTGGGAAAAATCACCCATCTCCACTTCCTCCAGGGCCTTTAACACCATTTCTTTATCCTCCTGAGAATAATCCTTGAAAACACCGTGGTACCGGCCAGATAATACGGTGTCAAAGACGTTAATGGGAAAGTCCGGATCGAAGGATACGTGTTGAGGGAGGTAGCCAATGGGGTTATGGGGATTTCCGGGTTGGTTGCCAAACACGGTTACCCGTCCGTTATCTGGCTTTAAAAGTCCTAATATAATCTTGAGGAGGGTGCTTTTACCACCCCCGTTGGGGCCTATTATGGCCAGGAAATCATCACCACTAATGTTGAGGTTAACTTCCTGGAGAATGGATTGCCGGTTAAAGCTCACAGATACATTCTCCATTTCAACAATGTTTGTCACCATTACACCATAACCTGTCTATTTATCATTACCTTTAGGAAATCGTTTGAAAAATGATATAAATTTTTTTTAAGAACTGGCAAATGCTTCTGCCACCTTTTTCATGTTTTCCAGATAGTTCGGGCTGAGGGGATCTACAGAGACCACCTTGGCGCCAATTTCACTGGCAATTGTCTGGGCATTGGCCGTGGAAAACTCGGGAGAGGTGAATATTACCATGATACCTTCTTTACGGGCCGTGTCCACCAGGTTAACAATGTCCTGGGATGTGGGTTCCTTTCCTTCCTTTTCAATGGCTAGCTGCTGCAGATTATAATCTTTGCAGAAGTAGGCCCATGAGGGGTGGTAAACCATTATGGGGGTATTGTTTTTACCAGATAGTGTTTTTGTGATGTTTTTATCCAGCTGGTCCAGTTCACTTAAATATTCATCCCTATTTTTAGTGTAATAATCTCTGTTTTGTGGGTCCGTTTCTACCAGTGCCTGGTAAATGTTTTCCACCATTATCTTGGCGTTTTTGGGTGAAACCCATACATGGGGGTCACTGCCTTCTTCCGATTCTGCGGTGTTGGGGATGAGCTGGATGCCGGCAGAAGTGTTAACCACCTTCATCTGGCGGTTCATGCTCCGCAGTTTATCCAGCCAGGTTAATTCAAATTCCACATCGGATCCCACCTGGAAATATATCCGGGCATTCTGGACCTGTTTCATTTGCTCTGCCAGGGGTTCGTAGGTATGGGGGTCTGACCCGGGTGGTACCATGACTGTTACATTCACCCGGTCGCCACCTACCCGTTTTACAAATTCTTCCTGGGGCCCCACCGTAACCACGACCCCTATTTTGTCACTGGAAGAGGGGGTAGAGTTCCCGGCGGAGGTGTAAAAATAAAGAGTTATTGAAATGGCCAGAAGTAATATTAGTAGGATTATAATTAGAATTTTTTTCCTTTCCATCATGGTACCAGAATAATAATTTATGACTTAATATCTGGTTTTATTAATATTTATAAATTTTCTTAATAAAATTTAGCAAGGTTTTTATATGATTTTATTAATATCCACAGTTATGGCCATTATCAGTGTGTCACTCGGTGATAAACTCCTGGAGGAGATAGATGCCCTGAAGGATGAAATCGGATTCTCAGGCCGATCTGAAATATTCAGAGCCAGTACCCGGCTTTTGATCGCTGATAATGATGAAAAAAAGAATTTAAAAGGCCATATTCATTCCATACTCATTTTGATCCATCCCAAAAAGTCAGAGGATAAGGTCACCCAGATCAAGCACAATTTTGAAGATATTATCAACACCCAGATACACAGCCACCTGCAGGAAAACCAGTGTCTGGAGCTTTTTATCCTGCAGGGTGATGCTGGCCGGATGAGGGAGCTTTCTCGTCTTTTAAACCGTAACATCAAATTTTTATACTCCAAACTGGTTCCCCTTCCCCAAGAATAATTAATGGGAATCTAAGAATAATAATTCCCATTGGAATAGTCAAGGGGCATATTTTAGAAGATTTACTCCTATTTTAAAAGATTTATTAATTCTTTGGGGGTGTTGACTGGTGCTTGGCAGGTGCCATTCCCACAGACATAGGCTGTGGCCTGGTTGTCTACCTTGGCTTTATTCTCCAGAGAAGGTATGAGCTCTTTTATTAGAACATCACTGGATGATTGGAGTACCAAAACCACATGGGGCAAATATTCTTTCTGTAGAGCCTTTAACATCCCCTGAGTATCCAGGCCGTCTTTTTCCCCCAGGATGGTGACTTCAAAAGAGGGACCAGTCTGGAACATGGTGGCCGAAAGGAACATGGTGAAAGCAGCTGGTGTTTGGTTCATGGTAGGGGAGAAATACTTTTCCAGTGACTCCGAGGTTTCTCTGAAGTTAGTCTCTCCGGTTAAAAGGTACAATCTTTCCAGGTTCATCTGTTGCACTGAATTTCCAGAGGGTAGTGCCGTGTCGTAGGCTTCTTTCTGCCTTACCAGGATTTGGGGTGCATAGTCTGGGGTGAAATAGTATCCACCTTCCTCGGTGTCCCAGAAGTGTTTGTTAAGGGTCTGGTTAAGTTTTAGGGCGGCTTTTAAGTATTCTGCCTGGAATGTGGCCTGGTAAAGTTCCAGTAACCCCCAGATGAGATAGGCGTAGTCATCAAGGTTTCCCTCGATTGCCGATTCACCTTCACGCCAGCGATGCTGTAACCGGCCCTGACTGTGAAGATGAGTCATTATGAAGTCAACTGCCTCTCCAGCAGCCACCAGATAATCTTCCCTGCCAAATACTCTTCCCGCAAGGGATAAAGCGGCGATA
This sequence comes from Methanobacterium sp. BAmetb5, assembly GCF_003491305.1. NCBI lineage: Archaea > Methanobacteriati > Methanobacteriota > Methanobacteria > Methanobacteriales > Methanobacteriaceae > Methanobacterium > Methanobacterium sp. BAmetb5. The sequence continues at coordinate 218,053 of NZ_CP022706.1, read as the reverse complement.
ACCAGTCCGTTCCAGTCGGTGAGTATCTTGTCATCCTTACCAGGATGTATCCGTGCTTCACGTGCCGGGAAGAGTACTTCCCTGGCATTTTCCATCTTCCACCACAGCTGGTCTGAAGGTATTTCCAGTTCAGCTGAAAGTTCATCCCAGGTTTTAGTTCGGTGTAGTATGTTTTTCCCGGTTTTAATACCTTTGGTCTCATCCTTAAAGTTTCCATCGGTGGAAATTGAGTAGACCGTCTGGAAAAGGGCTCCATCTTCAGGACCCAGTAGGTCCTGGATTTCTTCAGCTGTCCACAGATAGAACTTACCTTCTTCCCCTTCACTGTCCGCGTCCTCAGCAGAGTAGAAACCACCCTCCGGTGATCTCATATCTCGTAAGAGATACTCCAGGACTTCTTCGGCAGTTTCCCGATATTCAGTTTCACTGGTGGCCTGGTAGGCTTCGGTGTAAGCCATGACCAGTAGGGCCTGGTCGTAGAGCATCTTTTCAAAGTGAGGAATGATCCACTGCTGGTCCACAGTGTAACGGTGAAATCCAAAACCGACGTGGTCGTATATTCCACCTTTGCGCATGGCTTTTAATGTTTCCTGCACCATGTTTAATGCTTCAGTTTCACCGGTCTGTTTCCAGTACCTTAAAAGGAAGAGGAGGTGGTGTGGTGTGGGGAATTTCTGGTTGGTTCCAAAGCCAGCGTATTGCTGGTCGAAGTTTTCCTGGAGTGAGTGATAGGTCTGGGTTATTATTTCCGGGGGTAAAGAGTCACCGGACTTTCCCTGGGAGATTTTTTCCAGGGACACAGTAAGTTCTTCGGCGGATTTTACAAGTTCATCCTCCTGGTTTTCCCACAGTTCATGGACGTTGAGTATGAGGTCTCTGAGGCCGGTTCCCCGGGGTCCGGTGTCTTTGGGGAAGTAAGTACCAGCGAAGAAGGGTTTCAAGTCAGGGGTCATGATAATGGTGAGGGGCCAGCCCCCATTGCCGGTGATCATCTGGCATACCGTCATGTATATGCTGTCAATGTCTGGTCTCTCCTCTCGGTCTACTTTAACCGGTACAAAGACCTGGTTAATGAGCTGGCCTATTTCCTGGTCCTGGAATGATTCCCTGCTCATTACATGGCACCAGTGACAGGTAGAGTAACCAATGGAAAGGAATATTGGTTTATTCTCACCTTTAGCTTTTTGAAATGCCTTATCACCCCAGGGGTACCAGTCCACAGGGTTGTCTCTGTGTTGGAGCAGATAGGGGCTTTTTTCATCTTTAAGGTGGTTCAGGGTATTTCCAGATTCTTGAGAAGTGTCTTCAGACATTTTTATCGCCGTCACATCTAGGGGGTGTTTCTAATGGGAGGTGTTTCTATCTAATTTAATGTTTAGCTGTTTTTTAATATCAGGGAGTATTTAATGAGGGATATCACAAAGCAGGTTATCTCCCACCCCTACATTCTCTGCTTCCACTTCCCGTATTATGGTCACAATGGACTGGACTGGAAGTCCCAGTATTTCACTGGCAGTCTGGGCAAATTTATTTACCATCTCTTTTTTCTGTTCCTTACTCATGGGAGGAACATCTATGGTTATAACTGGCATATTTTTTTTACCTCCAAAAAAATCTTAGATTACTCTATGTTTTTCCAGAATCATAAATTTATTTGATAAGAAAACATGAAATGGGTAAAAACATGCCAAATACACAAAAATATGAAAGATGAAAAATACACAAAACATATTTGGGAGAAAATTTTTAAGAAAAAGTACCCATTTTAGTATTTTGGTATACATCTAACAAGGCATATTACGATAATTTAACAGTATTCAAAAAGTTATAAGGAATTATTATTCTTTAATCCCTTGATAATTTAAATTTTTTAAATATCACCCTTGATTTAATAAGTTTTGTAGTATTAATATAACAAGTTATATTGGTACAACAAAAATCGTTATTAATTTATCAAATTAAAATTAAATCCTATTTTTAACTTGAATATAGAATAATAATTTTTTCTATATGGATTTCCACGATATATGATCTTTAACTACGGGCATAATAATGCAATTATAAATGGAATATTAATATACAGATAAAATTAAGACAAATTATAGGAAATATATAATTCTATTTAAGATTATATAAGGGATATTAAGCAGCATTTCCAAGGAGGTTTCCATGAAAGATAATCCCGTGCAGGAGACAACATCAACTGATGATAAAAAACGGATCAAAGAGTTGGAGGCAAAGTTAGCTAAAAAAGAATCGGAGATCGAGTTTTTTAAAGACAAGATCAACACCAACCAGGAGATCGTTCTGGATGTAATTGCAGAGAAAAAGCTGCTTAAAAAACAGATCGATGAATTTGAGCGCAAAGAACTGGATGTGAAACTCAACAACTACCTGGAACTACAGCGTAAACATCACAAAGTTGAACACCGTCTCTTTGTTACCAAAAACCTTCTGGATGAAGCCCAGACTGAACTGGAGTTTCGGGCCAAGATAATAGAGGAACTGGAAAACCAGGGAATAATGGATCTGGTCCTGGGGAGGTATCCAGATAACTATCTGGAATACAAAAAGAGGGGTGAATAATTTTTTTATTTATTTTTATTAATTTTTACCATACCTATTTTACGTAAATAATTTGTCTATAGCCAAGATTCAAATTAACATTCTAATTTATTTCAAAATCCTACAATTTTTTTGATTCGCAATTTATTTTTGATCGAATAAGAAAATCACATGATAGACTTGATGGTAGAATAAAATTTTTTGTCACCTAAATTAAAAACAAGAAAGTGGTGTAAAATGATCTTCACATATAGCCCAATTAGTCTAAATACTACTATTTTCATTCAGTTTAGTAAATCATTATAAAATAATAGTCTCCTGGGAAAAATGATTACTTACTCCTGATTTTACTTCGTTAAATTACACTATAACGAAGTCGTTAAAAAACTTGGTAAACGGGTTATCTAAAATATTTTTTTCTCACCAATAAATATCCCTTGCCAGTTTATTTTAATCAAGTGGCTGTTACGAATTTGGTCAAAATAAACGGAAGTTAATAGCAATGAAAATGTAAATGAAAAATTATAGGAAGGACCATTTAATGCGTTAACATGTCTTATTAAGAAGATTAAAACTATCCACTGGAGTAAAAATAAAAAAGACATGGTTAAAAAATAATTACGTGTTATATTTAATTTTTTATTTTCACGATAATATCCATATACAATCAGCAACATGCCCACAGAGCTACCGTATAAATATATGGGTGAGAGGGACAGTGCAAATCCTATTAAACATATGATCAAAATTGTAATCCCTACAAATATCAAGATCCACTTTATCCTGTCTGTCATTATCGCATCCTTATTTTGATTCTTTTCAAGGTATTTTAAGTCGCTTTTGAGGATTTGGTTAATTAAATATATAGTTACCATTGGAACAACAGCCAAAACAAAAAGTGTATAAATCGTTAACGGAATTTTGCTGATAAGTAGGATATTAATCACAAGTAACCATTGGAATAAGTTAATACCAAACATAACCCCAAAATAAATAATTTTCTCAAGAAATTTTTCATTTCGACTCGAAACTCCGGGGATGAATACTATTATCCCCATAGTAATGAATAATAGGTCCAAAGGTGAATTAGACTGTGAAAAAGATGCTGAAAACAAAAGTATAACTATAATACCAAGAATGATTGGTATAAATTTTATATTGTTATTTTTCTGCACAGTTTCAATCCTCTTCATTTTCAAAAATCCCCCGGACATAGAATGTCTTAGAAGGCCTAAATCCCAATAACATTATTAATACCATTATTTTTAAATTACCTACTTTATTTCTATCATAAAGACCATTATAAATAGATTTATTATAATCATGGTAAAAAAAACTAGAATTTGACGTAATTAGTAAGAAAATAGAATTAAAAAAAGAATGTTGAATCACTGCTAATAAAATACAATAAAATGATTCATCCTATGTTAGGAACCAGAAACTCCGCTATACCATAACCTTCCTTACCTTCCCATTGGTATTTGGAGAGTGTTTCTATGAGGATCATCTGCTCATCCACAGGTATCATTCCCATTCTAACCACTTCACCCTCCACCGAGTACTGTGATCCCTGTTTATCGTACAGGACCATGCTGAACCTGGAGGGGATTCCCTGGTTAAACTTTACATCTATATCTGATTTTATCAATGGCTGGTTAACGGAGTCAGTGTAGAAGTATCCGGCATCCACATCTCCTTCATCAGTGGAGAGTTTGGTAGCGTTAAAGGCCTCTTCCGGTGAGAATTCACTGTTAATCCACATCCACATCTTGGGGGATCCCCATTCCCTTACACCACGGCTTAAATCCCTTTCACCCAGTGCCTCTTCAACCGGGAATGATTCATCAGCAATCTCAATTATACCCCGTGCTCGTCCAAACTGTTCATAGTGTTCTGAAGCCACATTTGAGGACATATCAGCCTGTTTTTCATCCACACATTCCACGTAATCCATAACCGGGTTTAGAGCTTGCCAGGTAACATCCATCTTGACTTTGAACTCTGTGGGGACCTTTTCCAGTGGATTGAAGATAGAACCATTGAATTGGAGATTCCATTTCCCCGGTTCCAGTTCGTGGTACTCTAAACCAGCAATGTTTAATGGTTTATCATCACAGGGAGTTTCCAGCTTAATCCCTGCAGTCTGCTGAGGGGTCATTAAAAAGAAGAACATTGACTTTTCATTTTTATTGACCTTGTTCCCTATTCTCATAAAGGCAGTTATTTCATTTTTTATGTCATGAAAATTAAAATAGTAGCTTTCATTCCATTCTTCGTGGTTTTTCAGTTCTTCCTGGCCATCCATAACTAACAACTTCCACTGATTTCCTAATATTCCATTTAAAGTTTTAATATTCATTTAAGAGTTTAAATATTCATTTATAAGTTCTCATTTAAGAGAAGACAAATCCGTCACGATTTTGAAAAAAATATTTTCAATCCTTTTTTCACCGCTTTAATTTCCCATTTTTATTCCTTTTTGTATACTACTCCATCGTTACCATCTACTATTAACCTTTCCCCGGTTTTAAAAATTTTAGTAGCTCCTTTTACTGCAGTTACGGCAGGGATTCGGTATTCTCGGGAGATTACCGCACCGTGGGATAGTATTCCCCCGGTTTCCGTGATTAGACCCCCTATCTTGGAGAATACGGCGGTCCAGGCCGGGTCGGTGTTACTGGTTATGAGAATTTCACCATCTTCCAAGTGGGATAATCCTTCAATGGATTCCACCACCCGGGCCACTCCCTGGAATATCCCGGGACTAGCAGCTGCACCGTAAACTGCGCTAGCATCGTATTCTGTGACAGTATCATCAAATTCAATCCCGTTTTTCAGGAATTTTGGCGGTAATGACCATTGGTACCGGTAGAATTCTCTTTTCCTTTCTAGAATCTCATTCCTTAACTGGGAAACACTTACCTGTACCTCCAGGTTATCTAAGGGGAAAAACTGGAATAATTCCTTTTCATAGAGGAAGAATACATCCTCTCCGGCATCAAGGACTGCTTTCTCTTTTAATCTGCGACCTAAGTCCAGGAGCATGAGTCTCTGGCGGAAAAGAAGGTGATCCAGGTAAAATCTCTGATTTTCACGGAAAGTCAGATAGGTCTGGGCCAGTTTCAAGACTGTGAAGAAGAGTTTGGCCTTTAAAAATCCGCCCCTCACCTTTTTAATCCTCTTAAATACTTCTTTTTCCGTTTTGAATCTATGTTCACGGCTTTCCAGTTCCTTTTTGCGAAGATCGAGGTCGGATGAAGAGAGGAGTTTGATGACACTGAGTACATAGGCCTGGTCTTCCCTCCAGCGGGGGTACAGTATTTCCCGGGTGTTGGAGCGGTGCCCGTAATCAGTGACGAATTGATGGAATTCTTTTTTAAAGGTTGGATTGGAGGAAATTAAATTTTCAACGTCAGAATTACTCAAGGAACCTAGATCATCAATATTATTAATCTTCTGCAGTAAATCTGGGTCTTTTCTTATGATTTGGGCCAGATCTGAGAGGCTGATGTTCATCTCCACTGTTTTGTTATCATCCAACCCCGAGATCAGCCCGGCGTATAGGGAGCCATCCTCATCACCCAGCCATTTCACCAGCCAGTTCTTAACCATGAGGTTGGTGGCTATGGAATGGGAGACCATGCCGTATCGTATCAGCTGGTAATGTTTGATACCGGACTGTTCTATATCCATGTAGAGGGTCAGTAGTTCCTGGTCAGTGAGTTCTTCCAGGTCAGTTTCATCAAAGGATGAACACTTCTTAATGAATCCCTGGGCCCATTTCCGGTAGGCCTTATCTGTGCGATGCATCATTCCATCCGGGTCGCGGATGGCTATTAAAATCTGGGAAAGTAGGGTTTTATGCAGTATGGAGGGGTACTGGGATATTCTATTTTGATCCTCCAGGGGGAAGTAGTTCAACAGTTCCTGGGACCGGGCGAATTTGGGATAGTAAGAAAAAGCCTTTTCCAGAACCCAACTATTGAAGTAAACCCTCGATTTATGGAGTTTCAGGAGTTCAGTGTCGGTGATTTCTTTATAACCCATTATCCGGGCACCCTCGTGGTTCACATAGTCAGTGAGCATTTTCCCCATGACATCGTAGAAGAGGGGGGTGGTGGCATCTGCCCAGTACTCATCCCCATAGGCCCGGGTCCACAAAATATCATCCCCCTCACCAGTGAGGGTGGTAACAGGACGTGACTGCAGGATATATATTTGGGCTTCCTTTTCCCCGCATTCCAGTGCCCATTCAATATCCTGGGGCACACCGAAAAATTCTTCGAGTTCCACTCCCTTAGACAGTAATTTTTTAAGTATTTCTGTATTGAGGCTTGATTTTTTTTGTTTTTCTTCAGGAATGGATATTAACCTGTTTTCACCATTTTTAAGGAAATATCCTTGGTCCTTTGATTGTATGTTTTTTTCAAGTAGATTGCCCCCTCTTCCCAGAACAAAGGAATCTGGTGAAACTATCCCCGAAACTATTGCTTCACCAAGGCCCCATGTGGATTCAATAACTATGTCATTGCTTCCGTTGACAGGGTTGGCGGTGAACATTACCCCACTGATATCGGCGTTAACCATCCTCTGCACCACCACCGCTATCCCCGCAGCAGCCAGTTCCGTGTCTAAATGTCCAATGGATGAATCATGCCGGTATTTAACTGCACGATCATTCCAGTAGGATGCCCAACAATCAACTACTCTCTCTAAAATATTTTCCCGGGCCGTATTTAAGAAACTGTCCAGTTGCCCGGCGAAACTGGCATCAGGAAGGTCTTCTGCCACTGCCGAAGATCGCACTGCATAGTATCCCGGGGGAAGATCTTCTATTTTCTGCTGGATTTCTTCCCTTAAATTAGGAGGCAACGTTCCACTGGTTATGATGTCTTTTATGGAAGAACATCCCCTAGCTATGGATTTTTCACTGTTAAAATCAATAGAATTAAGTATCTGAGATATTTCTGATTCTAATTCTTTTTTAATAAAATAATCATAGGCATCCACGGAAACCACGAATGCAGAGGGGACTTTAAATCCGGCAGATGTCATCTTGCACAGGTTAAGTGCTTTGCCCCCAATTTTTTCAATGGCCCTCTCTTCTTCCTGGAGGTCAACCACGTAATTGTTTGTACTCGCCATGTTATCATTGCCTGTTAATATAGTAACCCTTCTGAGTGTATTATTAAAATGAGTGAAATTTAGAATTTATTTTAAAAGAAGTAGAATATAAAACCCTATGATTTCATTTATAAGGACGGGAGAAAATGAACCAATGAAAGAGTATTAATTGACCCAGGTTAACGATTCTCACCCCATTATTATTAGTTTAATTAAAAATAATATCCAGTGAAAGTAATAATTATGCAGAGTGTGATTATTTTTGGTTATTATAACTTTCCATTTTTTCCCCATTAGTAATTAATAACACGTAGGAAAACCAATAAAAAATGGTAATTATCATGCCGGAACCAATCGTAATTCTCGCCATGAAAGATGATTCTGAGACGGGTAAAATTATCCAGACCCTCGCCCACAGTAATCACCCCCTCATCACAGTGTTTAACTGGAAAAATCAGGGGTGGGAAAAGCTTAGCTGTGAAAATTCAAGGGTAAAGACAGAAGATAACCCGGTTGATCCGGAGTCCATTGATCCAGTTTCATTAGACCTCATTATAATGGATGAAAAGCTACAGGATAATATCCAGCTGCACACTATTTTAGAAAAAATTAGAGAATCAGATATTCCAGTAATTTTTATCACCTCCAACTCTAACAACACCCTGGAATGTATACAGATAAACCAGAAGGAAATCTACTTATCACGGCCTTTTGAACCCCGCGAACTTATATTAACACTGCAAACCGCCTTTTACAAGATGAACGTGGAACGGGCCCTCCATGAAAGTGAGAATAAATACCGTATTTTAATTGAAAATGCCGATGATCCCATTGCCATTGTTGATTACCAGGGAAAATTTATACTGGTGAATAAAAGTGCCGCCATTTTCTTTTCCTGTGAAGAAGAAAAATTCCAGGGAAAGACCATGTGGGAACTCTTCCCCCCGGAAATCGCTGATTTACAAATGAACAATATAAGAAAGGTTATAGATACTGGTGAGGGCTGTATTTTTGAGAATAAATCCATTATCCAGGGTAAAGAATATTTTTTCAGCACCAACATCCAGCCCATGCCCCGGGAAAATGGAGAAGTGGAGGCAGTGCAGCTCATTGCCCGGGATATAACCCCTATGAAGATGGTGGAAAATGCCCTGAAAAAGAGTGAAGAGAAGTTCCGTGAAGTGTTCAATAATGCCAACGATGGAATATCCCTGCATCTGATTGAGGAAGATGGTTCTCCTGGCAAATTTTATGAAGTCAACGATGTGGTCTGCCAGAGATTAGGTTACTCCAAGGAAGAGCTACTCCAGATGGGTCCCCTGGATGTAATAACTCCAGAAACAAAAGAAAAACTGTACGAAGTCATGAGAACAATTAATTCCAGGGGAAAAGCCACCTTTGAAGCAATCCAGGTTACCAAGGAGGGTGGCCTGCTCACCACCGAGATCAGCAATCATGTGTTCACCCTGCAGGGAAGGGAGATGATCATGGCTATATCCCGGGATATCACCGAGCGCAAAAAAACTGAACGTCAGCTGCTAAGGATACTGGCGGGTATTGAGGGTGCCGGGGATGCCATTAGCATAGCCATGCCTGATGGTGCTAATTTTTATCAGAACCGGGCCTTTAACGAACTATTCGGATATTCAGTGGAGGAGCTTAACATCCCCCTGGGACCGGTGAAGTTATTTGCCGATTTGGAGCTGGGGAGATACATATACCAGACCATTATGAATGGTAATAGATGGGACGGGGAGCTGGAGATGGTTACTGAATCTGGCCGGATTTTCCCGGCATACATGCAGGCTAATGCCATTAGAGATAATAAAAACCGGATAATCGGTTTGATATGTGTTTTGAATGATATTACTGAGAGGAAAAGGGTGGAATATGCTCTGAAGACCAGTGAAGAAAAGTTCCGGAACCTGGCCCAGACTGCAGTGGATGCCATTATCATCATTGATGGTGAAGAAAGAATTATATTTTCCAACAACAGCCTGGAAAGAATTTTTGATTACCGGGCCGATGAAATAATGGGTCAGTACATAGACACGCTAATTCCCCAGCGATACATGGAAGAGTTTCAGGTTAAACTGGATTTTTTCCATCAGGATGACCTGGGTGTGGGAAATGTCTTTGAATCATTTGGTATGCGGAAAGATGGGAGTGAATTTCCACTTGAAATGTCCTTGAACACGTGGGAAGCAGAAGGTAACGTTTATACTACCTTCATTATCCGGGATATTACCCAGAGGAAACTGGATGAATTTAAATTGAAGATGAGGGAGGATATATTCCAGTTAATGTCCCAGAATATTGAGGAAGTTTTCTGGATTATTGACCCACTTACTGGACAGATACTGTACATGAGCCAATCATACCATAAAATATGGGGACGATCTATCTCTAACCTTTATCAGAACCCCCGTTCCTGGATTGAATCCATTCACCCCCCTGATCAGGAAAAATTTATCTCCTACATTTTTGGAAAAAATGGTAAAACCATCTCCCATAGAGAAGGAATTGAATGCAGTGTCATACGTCCCGATGGAGAAAAACGTCGAATAAAAGTCCGGGCATATCCAGTTATAAACCAGAATAAGGAAATTTATCGCCGGATCGGTATAGCCACTGATATTTCCGACTGGACACCAGACCCAAAATAAACCTGATAAACAATACTGAGAAAAAAGAGATTAGATGAATATATAACTTAATAGGTAATAATTGGCAGGAGTTTTGCCTAGTTAAATTAGTGCGGCTGAAAATAACCATTCACTTCCACCATTCACCAGGATATAGGAATTACTCCTTTTATTGTCGTTACCAGCTTGTTTTGAGTCAATTCATTTTTTTGTGGGAAAGCAATTTGTGATTCATATCACCAAACAACTTTCAATATTATAAGTGTTTGTGAAAACTAAATTGTTATGAGGTAATAATCCAAAATGGTAATGAACAACATTACCATAAAATATGAATATTGATTAAAAAAACCACAAAGTGTTCATCTGGATTTTACCTTATCCACCGCCTTAACAAAGCCCTGTCCTGAGGAAGAACCCCGCCGCCCTTCCTCTGGACATCTCTTTTTTTCCTAAAGTTTAACAAAATTTTAATAGTAAAATGAGACCATGTTAGAGTATGAGTTATCACCCTGATGACCCGGAGTTTGACGATGCTAATCCCGACCTGGTTCTTTTTAAACTTATCTGCCCGGAATGTGGAGTGGCCAACCCCGATGGATCCCTGAACTGCTTAGTCTGTGATAAGGACCTTACCCAGACGGTATTATTTTTAGAAGATGATTCTTTTGACCTGGAATTAACCAAAGATGCCCTGATTGAGTACCGTAAAAATTTCTGGGGCACTGAACGCACGGGTAAGATACTGGTATACCCCTTAAATGAGATTTCAAATATTGAATATGGATCACCAATTACCCGCTTTAAATTTGATTATAAAAATGAAAGACAGGTAATACCCCTTAGAAAAGAAAATATGGAAATTCTAAAGGAAATTCTCCCCCAGTTTATTGATCCCAATTAGTTATGGATATTAACCGAAACATTTATATAAGGTGTGACAACTACACTCTATTGTGTGTTATTTCTCATGTTAAGTTTACATGAAACAACGTTGGAGTTAGGTTCATGTACCCTTTAAAGTGGGGATATGCACACGTTAAAACCCCATATAGGTTTCAACCTAGCGCTTAACTCTATTTTTGGTTGGAACCAGAAACTTGCTTCCAGAGATATAAGCCATTTTTCCCCCCTACAAACCCCCTTAATCTCTGGAAGCTTTCTATTTATACACCCATCTTTTTCTTAACCATCTTCTTTATATTCGCCTGCGGTTTTCATTTTCAACTCCAATAACAGAGCCCATGCTTCTTCAACCTGTGGTGATAGAGTGCTGGATGCCAGGTAAATGAATCGTTCCAGGGCAGCAATGGCTTCCGGGTATTCTTCTAGAAAATTGTGAGCCGAGCCCTTACCAGCCCAGGCTGGTGCATTATGGGGATTGATCCCAGTGGATTTAGTAAAGGAATCACAGGCCTCTTTATATTTTTTCAAACCAAACAATGCCGATCCTTTATTATTCCAAACTTCATCATTATCTTTTTCCAGCTCCAGGGAGTGATCAAAGGAGTTTACAGCCTCTTCAAACCGGCCCTGGGATGCATATAAAATTCCCAGGTTAGACCAGGCCTGGGCATTATCTGGTTTAATATCCAGGGCTACTTCAAAGGATTCTTGGGCTTCATCCCTCAATCCCAGGTGAGAAAGGGTAACCCCCCGCAGATCCCATATCTGGCTATTATTCGGGTCCAGTTCCAGGGCATCATCAAAGTATAAGAGAGCTGCCTGGTAACTTCCCTGCTGGAAAAGTTCAAACCCCCTTTCTAACAGTTCTTCTTTATTCTTTCCCAATTTTTCTTTCCCCTGCCCCCTGTTTTTGCTATGATCCAATTTAACACCCCCTTTAGTTACTTATCAAATTAAAATTCTGTGAAACCTCTAATGTTATGTTCCTAATGAAATTTAGACCTATTTCTGGTGAAGATCTAAAGTAGTTACCATAAATTCTAAAGCAGTGACCATAATCATATATACTGGACAGTACATGAAGTAAGTTATGGATCTTTTTTCTATGTTTTTCCTGGCAGTTGGTCTGGCCATGGATGCCTTCAGTGTGTCTATTACCAGAGGAATGACCCTAAAATGTAATTTTAAACATGCATTCATCATTGCCCTATTTTTTGGAGGATTCCAGGCCTTAATGCCCGTGGCGGGATGGCTGGCCGGGGAACAGTTAGCAACCATGGTAGAGGTATGGGCCCCGTGGATAGCCTTCCTGCTCCTACTCCTGGTTGGAGGGAAAATGATCTACGAAGGTTTAAGGGAAGAAGATGGGGAAGATGTTTGTAAAGTTTTTTCCCTGAAAGATATTTTAATTCTTTCTGTGGCCACCAGTATAGATGCCTTTGCCGTGGGAGTAAGCTTCGCATTCCTTAACACCCCCATTCTGATGCCAATCCTAATTATCGGCCTGGTAACATTTGGATTATCCTTCCTGGGATGTTACATTGGGAAGAAGATGGGTCACTTCCTGGGAAACCGGATAGAAATACTGGGAGGAGCCATATTGATTGCCATCGGCCTCAAGATCCTCCTGGAAAACCTGGTTACATAATCTATTAAATTAGATTATCAGCTATGAAAAAAGTATGAAAAGGGATTTAAAAGGAATTTAAAGGATGGCATAATTAAAAGATTCTATTTTTTCCCATGATGATGAAAAACCACAGCATCCCTCCCCTTAAAAGACATTAAGTTATATAAAACTTTTTATTCCTTTAAAAACAATTTAAGGGTAAGATAACCCGATTTAAGAATGTAAAGGAATGAAGGCTACTGTGCAAAAACCCTAAATATATAATCAAAGAATTGTTAACAATAAATACAAAAAAACAGGGGAAAATCAGGGGTAATAGATGAAACTTGGAGAAGAAATAATTTCCATCCTCAATCGTATTGATGGAAGAGGATACAAGGCTTACCTTGATTTAAAGGGTAGCTATGATTTTAATTATTTTACACTTTTTATAGATCATGTGCAACGCGATCCCTTTGCCAGCCCATCCCTCCTGCGGGTTGAAATCCCTGATCATTCATTTCCACGGGAGTTATACCAGAATAAAAACCGGAAAATTGCACTGGAGGATTATATTTCACGGGCCTTCGGGGAGTGTATTGAAAAAAGGGTAAAGGGAAGAAAAGGTAGTGGTAAAAGTGGAATTTTGCGTATAGATCAGGGTAGACAGGAGGTTCTGGAGCGCAGCTGCGTCAACATCAGCCCCGGTGTTCTGGAGATACGTTTTGAACTGGGTTTACCAGCCCGTGGCCGTAGGATAATGGGAAGTGAAGCCCAAAGACTATTAACACAAGTACTACCTGAAATTGTTTCCTGCTCCTGTTTTTATGAGAATTTACCTGCTCGGGAGATAGCACGGCATGTGCAGGGCTACGAGGACGCAGAACATATCCGCCACCAGCTGTTAACGGAGGGACTGGTGGCCTTTATTGCCACGGGTTCTATCCTTCCCCGCGAAAGCGGCATATCTCCTAAACCATTACCTCGTGCTGTGGAATTCAAATCTCCTGATTCCATGACCGTTTCCCTGGAAACAGCAGATGGAAGTCTTGTTCAGGGCATGGGTATCCCGGAGGGGGTGACCCTCATTGTAGGTGGGGGTTACCATGGAAAATCCACCCTGCTCCAGGCCGTGGAACTGGGGGTGTACAACCAACTCCCCGGAGATGGCCGGGAGCTAGTGATAACCAGAGAAGACGCCGTTAAAATCCGGGCAGAAGATGGGCGGCGCATTGAAAAGGTAGATGTCAGCAGTTTCATCCACAACCCCCCTGGAATCGGGGATACCAGTGATTTCTCCACAGAGAACGCATCTGGTTCCACCTCCCAGGCCGCCAACATCATCGAGGCCCTGGAAGCTGGTTCTAAACTCCTCCTGTTCGATGAAGACACTTCCGCTACCAACTTCATGATCAGGGATGAAAGAATGCAGCGTTTGGTTAACAAGGATAAAGAACCCATCACTACTTCATTGACCGAGTGGGAGAACTTTACCATGATCAGGGTGTGTCTACGGTACTGGTTATGGGTGGATCAGGGGATTACTTCCAGGAAGCAGATACCGTGATTATGATGGACCATTACCAGCCCCGGGATGTAACCAGGGATGCCCGTAATATTGCCCGGGAAATGCCCATTAACCGTAAGGCAGAAGCACCGGGGAAATTTCATTACCAAAAACGCCACCCCCGTCCGGAATCAATACAGCCATATAAGGGAAAAAGGTTGAAACTTGATAGCCGTGGGCTTTCCACATTGATGATTGGTGCTTTGATGGTTGATCTGTCATCAGTGGAACAGTTGGTTGAATCCAGCCAGACACGAGCCATTAGCTACGCCCTTTACCAGTTAGCCAGAAATTATCCCCATCTAAACTCTTCAGTAACTGTGAAAAATGTTTTGGATGACCTTGATGAGGAAATTAACCGGAAAGGACTTGATTACCTGGCACCTCCTGGCAGGAAGAACCCCCACAACCTGGCCAGACCCCGCCGGTACGAGATATCGGCTGCCTTAAATCGTTTACGGAGTTGTAAGATGAATATTTAACATTTCCTCCAAGATCACAACGACAAGTTGAAATATGAATAATTTAAAGCATTAAATGTTACTAAATATAAATAGTTGGAAATAGATATCATTATATGTTGATTTAAAAACAGCAGGAAAATAAGTGAAATATTACTGATTAAAATAAGGAGGAATTGACCATGGTGTACTGTCATAACTGTGGCACTAAAAATGAAGATGATGCTGAATTTTGTTCTAAATGTGGAGAACCATTACGAGATGTAACTGATTATGATAGAAGACGCCGACATCACCGTGACGACCGTTATTACCGTCAGAGGAATGAATGCTTCGGTTTACCCCATGGAAACATAATAGGGCCGGTCATTGGAGGATTTATACTGATACTGGTGGGTGTAACCGCATTTACCGGTTTTACCAACATCTGGCAATATGTCTGGCCAGCGTTTATCATCATCATTGGACTGTTAATAGTAATCGGTGCGGTTTACCGCTCCCAGAGAAAATAAAGACATTTAACAAAAAAAAGCCCCCTTACAATAGGAAATAAATGTAGTTAAATAAATCGTAGCTGTATAAATTGTAGTTGGAATAAATGCAGTTATATCGGTGATTGTTTGGTGCAATCCCCTATTTTCCTATTTTGTGTTTATGTATTCTAATTCCCTTAATTTATTTCCTAATTCTTAATTTCTTTCCTGATTCTTCGTGTAGTATTTTTAAATTATTTAATTCACTTCTAATCCCCTTAAACTTATTACCTAATTCCCTAATTTCTTTTCTAACTCTTTTTTAACTTTCTTAAGTTTTTTTTAAATTTCCTTAAAGTGTTTTCAAATTTTTCTCAGATTTATTTTCAAAAATTTTCCTAAAAATTAATATGAATCATAAATACACTCTTTTTTTTGACAACTGCGGCAGATCCTTTCATGATTGTTTTTAGAAGTAGTTATACGGGCCAATATAAAAAATACTATTAAAAGGAGGAAATAACATTCAACCAGTATATTGCCTTCGACTGTGTTCAGGCCAATGAGTAATAGAGCTGATCCAACGACCAGGAATAGATTAGCAGTGAATTTTGATCTGGCGCCCATTAGCAGTAAAGTTAGGAATAACAATGATACGAAAACCATTATCCACCCTATCCAAAAAGAAAAATTACCGTATAAGAGAGGCATACCTTTATAATAATAAATAAAAACAAACCCCACTGCCAGCAGTACCCCCACTAACAGACCAGAACATCCAGGGCAGTATTTTTTTCCATGGATATGGAAAGTGTGGGATTCAAAGTGACCACAATCCGGGTGGTGTCCCTGGAAAATTATGGGGTGGGAATCAACTTTTGTAGAGAAATCTTTTTTAAAGAAGTCTTCTTTTCTAAATTCCAGTACCCCTTTACAGGAAGAAGGATATACAGTAGCCAACCCTCCTAAAATGCAGATGGCCAAAAATATGGTAAATATGAGGGGCTTTTGAAACCAGTACTTAGTTACTGGTTCCGGGGCCAATAGGTACAATCCTAACAGAATAAAAAGACCCATGAAAGAAATAAATGTTAGAATATGGGACTGATCCCGTGAATTATAGTGATACATTGACTTTTTATCCAAGGGAATCCCTCAAATTTGATACATGTCTCGGAATGATTGCATTAGTCCCTGGCCAGCCATGTAACGATAGGTTTGTCTTTTAAATTTATTACGGGAGAACAATCCGTAAATTCGTCTCTTCATACTACCGTAAAAGCTTCGGTAACACTGGTATAATTCTTCCTGGACTTCCGTGACAGAAAGATGTTGAGTGGGCATGACGGCGTGAACCATGTCAAAGTTGGCCCAGTTATCATCCTCCAACCATCCCTGCTTCACCGCAGCTTCATAGAGGGGTGTTCCCGGAAATGGTGTCAGGATCATGAAAATAGCTATGTCCGGGTCCACGTAGTTAACAAAATCTCTTAACTCCTGGATGGATTCATGGGAATCACGGCGATCCCCGGTGATGAGTGTGGCCTGGGAAAAGATATCATTTTCCTTTAATAAATCCATGGAAAGCTTGGCATCCGAGGTTTTAATCCCCTTGTCATAATCACTGAGTACCGTGGCGTCGTGGCGCTCCAGTCCCGCCATTATCCAGTAGTTACCAGCTTTTCTCATTTTGGGAAGGATGTCCTGATTTCTTACAATGTCATCACTCCGTGCCTGGAGGAACCAGGAGATATCCTGGGAGATTCCACGGCTAATGAGTTCATCACACAGGGCACTGGTTCTGCTTCCCAGGCCCAGGTTATCATCGGTGAGCCACAGGAAACTGACACCATACTCATTGTAGATGTGCTCCATCTCATCGGCAATTCTTCCCGGGGATTTAGGCCTCCATTTTCCCTGCCAGTGCTGCCATTGGGAGCAGAAAGTGCATTTATGGGGGCATCCCCGTGAAGCCTCCACCAGGGCATACCCCGCCCCGGTGTAGGCCATCATTTTAAAGTGATACTGGCCCATATGTTCCTCCACCAGGTGGTAACCCGGGAAGGGGAGATCATCCAGATTGTCCAGGAGGGGGCGGGGTGGATTGTGAATAATTTCTGTTTTGTGTCGAAATGAAAGCCCTTTAACACCAGAAAGGGGCAGTTGCTGGTCCAGGTGCCTAACCAGATCGTTTAGAGTTTCTTCTCCTTCCCCTCTGATTATGAAATCGATTTCAGGATACATTTTAAGGCTTTCCTCGGCTAGAGCGGTGAAATGTTGGCCTCCCACCACAGTTTTAACCTCAGGGTTTACCTTCTTTGCTATTTCCAGTGTGCGGAGAATGGTATAGGTGTTGCAGGTTGCCAGGGCACTGGCCACCACCACGTCGGATTCAGCCTGCTCCAGGTGTCTTTCTAACTTAGTCCAGCCCAAACCTTCGGCCTGACAATCCAGGACAGAAATATCCCATTTATCATTTTTGGACTCTAAATATGCGGCTAACTGAAGTATCCCCAGTGGTGGTGGCATGTATTCACCCATAACAAACCAGAGAACTTTTGGAGGTTCAACAAACAAAACTTTCATAACTGGATCTCCCTCTGGAACTTTTTTTAGTTTAAAAAAATAGATCTTACTCTAAATTCTCCTGCCAGCTGTAACGTTCTTCCATCCAGGGGTCTCCATGGTTATGGTAACCGGCTGACTCCCAGAATCCACGTTTATCCTCTGCCAAGAATTCCAGTCCAGTTACCCATTTGGCACTTTTCCAGAAGTACAGGCGGGGGACAACCAGGCGCACCGGACCTCCATGGGGGGAGCTTAAGGCCTTTCCATTGTGGTGGGTGGCCAGTAAAACATCTGGGGCAAAAAAATCCTCCAGGGAAAGGTTGGTGGTGAAATTCTTATGGGCGTGAACCAGAACGTATTTGGCCTCGGGACGTATTCCTACCAATTTTTTAATGGTTGATGTGCTCACTCCATCCCATAAATTGTTTAATTTAGACCAGGATGTGACACAGTGTATGTCTGAGAAGACCTGTACTCGGGGTAAGTCCATGAACTCCTGGTAATTGAGTTTAACCTCTTCATCTACCAGGCCCCCTATTTCAAGTTCCCATTTCTCAGGAACAATCTTAGCCACTTGCCCCGCATGTAACACTGGCCAGCTGTTATCTACATGCTGTCCCGGTGGAATCCTAATCTCCCTTTGAGTATCCGGACTTATAATAACATCTTTATCACTTCGAATATTCTGGATAGTTTCATTGTCCAGGGTGTGGGAATCCCCTTTAAAAAACTGTTTTAAAACCTTTTTCAAATGTATTACCCCCATTGATGTTTTAATCAGTTAATTTCATTAAAATATTTGCCAGGCAGGTGAATTTCGTCCCCCACATGGCAGTTTCATTCCCTTACTGTTAATCATTCCCTTTACAGTTAATATTTTAATCCCTGACTGATTAATATTTTATCCAGTTCTCCATTTGATCATGAAACTGGCATCCCAACATTCTAAAAAAAAGATAAAGTTATGGATACACGTATCACTTAGGGATACTTATTTACTGCCACAAGATTAATAAAAAGAGGTGTTTTAAATGAATTTAGTTACTTTGATTGTTTTGTTCCTGGTTTTAGTCGTGTTTCTGGTTATAATTGTAAGATATTATTTATTGTACAGAAAAGGACTGAAGGGGAGATAAGTTATCAGTAAGTCCATACTGGAATTTCTTTCCACTGGGCCTGGAATGTTTTAAGGGTTTGGGTCACCAGGGAGGAATTAAAGCGGTCCACCATTAAAACACCTTTCCCCAGTTTCTGTGCATTGATTTTGCTAACTATTCCCGGGTATTCCTTAACAATTCTTTCCCCATCCTTTTTGTAAGTGGATATACCCCCATAAAGTGCGCGGTTAAGTTTATTTCTATCGTTCTGGTTCATTTTGGTGGTGTCGTAGGTCAATATGATGCGTGACTTTAGATTCATACCCTCGGCAGTTATATCCACGGCTTTACCATGGAGTAAAACTCCTTCTCCCTCCATTGCTGCGGTGAGTTCAGGGTTGGTGCCAAGTTCATCAAGGGTTACCTGTTTTATGTGGAACTTTCCGGATACCAGGTCATTTACTTTACTAAAATTAGATTCTGATGGGGCAGTATGAACCACCATTAGATCAACATTTTTTAAAGTTTTAGAAGCAGCCGCACCAGGGTAAATTACCGATAAAACCCCTTTTATTTTTTTAATATCCCTGGTGAGTTCTGTAGCCAATTTAAAGTCCATTTTCCCCTCTCCCTCTAATCAATGACCTTCAGTTTAAGGGAAGGACTATCCCCACTCGATAGACTATCCCCCATAATCATTCTAAAAAAGAACAATCATTCACTTTATATATTTTCTAGTTGAACCCGTGAAATCCATTAAAATTTCTATCTGTTATATTGATACTACTAATCATAAGTATGTTTGGAAAATAAATATGTTTGGAAAAAATTTTGCCAATAAAAAAAAAACTTAAATTCCCAAGAAACTTTTATGGGGAATTTATTTAATGGGAAGCTTTATTGAGTGCTTTCCCGGTCAAAAAACTTCTATTAAATAAATAATCAGGGGCAATCTATTTCTTCCCAAAATGGTTTGATATCCAGGACAGGGGAGCCATCCAGGGCATCCAGCCACTTGACCCTTAAAATGTTACCTTGTCTCTGGACCAGTTTAACCAGACACAACCCCATTGGATTAGGCCTTACCGGGGCTCTGGTAGAAAAAACACCCCTTTTTTCTGTTCCACCGTAAGGAACCACTTTAAGGGAGACTGAATCAGCACGGTCCATCCAGTAGATGACGTGCAGGTTCTGCCCGCTTTCAATTCCTTCCAGTGCCTCGGCATACTCTGGAAAAATAGTGATGGTGCTCACCTCATCAGAAAAACGGCCCTGATGGGGGGACCCTTTTTTAGCTTTGAAGGGTGAATTAACCCGACCAATTGCAGTTACTTGCATAATAAAACCTCTTAATAAATTATCGGTTGATTTTAAGGGTATTGGCTATTTGAAGATAAATTGAATATTGTAATGGGGTTAAACTTTAGGGAGGATATGTGAATCTTTTATAAGGCCCCCGTGGGGTTCAATAATCCGTAGGATAAATCGGCAAAATTACTCTTACAATATAATTTGACCACCAGCATTAATATAAAATTAGATCAATACTAGGCAATTAGTTCATCAAAAGGAGAATGATATTCAATGGAGAACCCCGCAGGGATTTTTTTGAGAATGGGGAGTCTGGTTGGGCCCTGCGGGACATGATATTTTAGGGAGGCAATTCGTGATATTGCTATTGCTTCTCCATTGATCGTGGTTTAATAAAGTATTTGCATTTTAAACTTGTATAACATTCCTTATATAACTTACGGAGTCTTTACCATATTTATATTGGAATATTAAGGACTAATAGCAAAAGAAATAACTCATACAAATCTTTTTATCAGTTGATATTTTTGATGAACCTCATCCACATTTTGTTAAACCATTACTAAAACTAAACCATTGCATTATGATTATCTGGAAAAAAATATTATTACCCGCAAATAAGGTAAATTAGAATTAAAAATAACTAATAAAACCCAAAAATAACTTATAAATACTGAATAAACTTACATCAAACAAAATTTAGTGAAATGTTAAAAAAGGTTTCAGTTAAGAGTTTGTTCACTCTTAATCTTTTCATCCCCTAAAATTCTCTTTATATTCAGTAATCGTTCTCCACTGGAAGATATTCTGGTTGTTTTTTTAGGATTATCCCTCTTCAATTTTCTTAAAATATTATCACTCCCCAAGGAAACTGTTACTTCACTGGAACTTAAAGGTTAATGTGACCTTATTCACAAAAAGCAAACCGAAAAAAGTGCCCCAATCATTAATTCTCAATTCAAAAACAAATATCACACCACAAAGCTCTGTAGCTCCTAAAAAGAGATATAATAAGGTTGTTATATGGAAGTTAGTGCCAACGCAAATGTTTAAATATCATGTTGTAGTAAGATGTAATTAGGTGAATTAAACGACCACTTAGTATTATGAACTGGACTTCATAATATGAACTTGACTTCATGCCTTTACACCGCCTCCGTAAGGACATGATAGGCAAGAGTCTCTGGGGTTCTTGGCTCCGGAGACTTTTATTCTAATTTTAATGGAAATATTAGCATAATTGAATTATATATTTTTTATAATAACCATATTGAGTCAATAAGAAAAGATTTAATGCCCCCACCACTCATTTTTTAGTGGATTATTTCTTAAGATCATATCCAAAGATTTATTTATTATGGTGTTTCAAGATGGCTTAAGGTGATCCGAATATGACTAAATACAATAAACACTACACCAGTTCAATGGATGTGAAGGATAAAAATGGCGATCTCCTGGGAGCTGTGTGTGTCACTCCTTCCAAAGAAATTGGAAAAAGGGACATCATGTTAATGGCTGAGAATTCAGGCACACAATCTGTACGAAGCACCACCGAACTCATCAACGTTCTATCCAAAAAGAATGTTTCCTTTGATGACCGCAAAATGGTACTAGACTTCCTGGCGGAAAGACTGGGATCTTTGGAACAGGAATTAGCAGTTAACACTCTAAGATCACTGGATAATAAGGAAAAGCAGAGCAAAAAATAATAATTTATCATTAATTACTTTTTTAAGGGCCAGACCAGAACAATTCTTATTAAAACCGGATTAAAACTTTTAAAAATAAAAAGGGGAATTTACAAAGTAAGTGGGGGGGTTGAAGTTACTGATTTTAACAATTCACTTAAAAATTTAAATCCAGACCTGGTTGAATTAAACAATATAATGAATTGTTCACCTTTACCCCAGTTTGTAATCGACCGGGACCACCGGGTAGTACTCTGGAACAAGGCCATGGAAGATTACAGTCAAATTAAATCCACAGATATAGTGGGAACTGATGAGCACTGGAAAGCCTTTTACGATTCAAAAAGACCTTGTATGGCAGATTTAGTGGTAAATGAGGATTTAGATGGATTGGAATACTGGTTTCCCCGCAGGTGTAAACCATCTCAACAGGTTAAAGGAGCTTACGAAGCAGAACAATACTATCCCCACAGGGGCCCACAGGGTACCTATCTGCACTTCACTGTTTCCACCATCCGCAGCCATGATGGGGAAATTATAGGTGGTTTTGAATCTTTTGAAGATATCACCAAACGCAAAGTGGCGGAAAAGGAACTCCAGGAAAGTGAAGAGAAATTCCGGAGCCTCATTGAAAATCTAAATGTAGGTGTTTACCGTAACACCTCGGATCCGGGGGGTACATTTATACAGGTGAATCCGGCATTTGCCCAGATATTTGGTTATGATTCCCCTGATGAAATTATGCAAATTAAAGTTATGGATCTTTACGTTAACAAAGAGGATAGAGTACTATTTTTAGAAGACTTGCAACGTGAAGGATCAATAACTGACCGGAAACTGCTTCTTAAAAAGAAGGACTACAGCAATATCTGGGTTTCTGTATCCGCCAGGGCACATCACCATGAAGAAGGTTTCATTGACTGGGTTGATGGGATGGTGGAAGATATCACCCATCGCATATTAGCCGAGGAAGCCCTCCAAAAAAGTGAAAAACGATACCGTTCAATTGTGGAAAATATTAATGATGGCTTCTGTATTCATGATTTTAAGGGAGTTATCCATGATTGTAATGAGAATTTCGCCCTGATGCTCGGTTTCAGTCGGGAAGAACTAATTAGAACCAACCTGGATGAATTCAGCAGCACCCAAATGTTATCTTTTAGGAATGATGTGGTGGATGAGTTAAAAAATAAGGGAGTTGTTGAATTCGATGGGGACATTAATGTAAAAAATGGCACTCCACACTATTACAGCATCAATTCTAGCGTAATTTCACAGGAAGGTAACGGTAAGGTACACAGTTTCCTTAGAGATGTTACCAAACGCAAAGAAATGGAAAAAAAACTCCTGAAAAGCGAAAACAAAGCACATAAACGGCTTTCGGAAATTGAAGCCATCTACAATTCCGCCCCCATGGGACTTTGTGTTTTAGATTGCGATCTGCGTTACGTGCGTATAAATGAATCAATGGCCGAAATGAATGGTTTTTCTCCACAAGAACATATCGGGAAGTCTATCCACGAAATGGTTCCCGATCTGGGCCAGCAGGGTGAAGCTATAATTAAAGAAATATTCCAAACTGGTAAGGCTGTGAGCATGGAAATGAATGGTGCAACTGCTGCCCATCCGGGTGAAGTGAGAACTTGGATCGAAGGATGGTACCCCATTAAAGATTCTTCCCACCAGATAGTGGGTATCAATGTGGCTGCACTGGAAATAACTGAAATCAAAAGGGCCAACAAGGCCCTAAAAAAATCTGAAGAAAAATTACGCCTGACCATTGAAGGAGCCGGTGTAATCATGTGGTTCTGGAATATAGAGAAAGATGTGGTGGAATGGAGCGGTCACTATAAACATATCTTCGGGCCGGAACCTATCCCTGAGATGGGATACGATGACTTATTAAGTTTTGTGCACCCTGATGATCTGGAAAAAGTAGAAACAGCTTTTCAAAAGACATTACAGTATGGGGCAGATTTCAAAGTGGAAACGCGTACCATCGGGAAGGACAAATCAATGCACTGGTTCAGTATAATGGGAAGAGTGGTATACGATCTACAAGGTAAACCCCAGGAAATGATAGGCATTGCTCTGGACATCACCAACAACAAAATAGTACAACAGGAACTGCAGGAAACATTGCGAAAACTAAAGAGATCCAATGCCGAGTTGGAACAGTTCGCCTATGTGGCCAGCCATGACCTTCAGGAACCACTAAGGATGATCACCAGTTTTCTCCAGCTTCTTAAGCTTAGATATGAAAATCAACTTGATTCTGATGCCAATGAGTTTATCCATTTTGCCATTGACGGAGCAACCCGGATGCAGGAGATGATCAACGATCTTTTAACCTACTCCCGTATTGATCGAAAGAGTGATGATTTTAAAGAGGTGAATATAAAGGATATCCTGCAACAGATAACCTTTGAATACAAACTGTTAATCCAGGAAAAGAATGCTGTTATCCATTATGGGGAACTGCCGGTGATACATGCTGATTACACTCAGATGGTTCAGCTCTTCCAGAATCTCATCAGTAACTCCATTAAATACAATGACCAGCCCTGTCCCACTATACACATCACCGCAGAAAAACAGGGTAATGATTGGATCTTTAAAGTGGCTGACAACGGTATTGGTATTGACCCCCAACAGGGAGATCGGATATTTAAAATATTCCAGCGCCTTCACAGTCCCGATGAATACGAGGGAACTGGTATTGGTCTGGCTATTGTGAAAAGAATTGTGGAAAGACATGGAGGGAGGATATGGTATGATTCCCAACCAGGTAAAGGATCGAATTTCTATTTTAACATTCCCGGGAGGTTAGACCATGAAATATAAGCTTAACACCCGGGTGGAAATACTGCTGGTGGAAGATAACCCTGGAGATGTGCGTTTGATTCAGGAAGTCTTTAAAGAAGCTGAAATCAAAAATCAGCTTCATGTGGCAAGTGATGGTGAGGAAGCAATTCAGATGTTACACCAGTGGGAAAACAACCAGAACAAACTTCCGGACCTGATTTTACTGGATCTGAACCTGCCCAAAAAGCCAGGTGGAGAAGTTTTAAAAGAAATTAAACAAGACAGTAAGCTGAAATGTATCCCGGTGGTAATTTTAACCAGTTCCAATCGAGAAGAAGACCTGGTTGAAAGCTATAAAAATAATGCCAAT
Organism: Methanobacterium sp. BAmetb5; assembly: GCF_003491305.1. Lineage (NCBI taxonomy): Archaea > Methanobacteriati > Methanobacteriota > Methanobacteria > Methanobacteriales > Methanobacteriaceae > Methanobacterium > Methanobacterium sp. BAmetb5. The sequence goes on along the minus strand of NZ_CP022706.1, from coordinate 192,864 downwards.
TGTTACATAACCAAACCATTGAACCTGGACCAGTTAATCAACGTGATCCATAATATCAGTGATTTCTGGCTGAATATTGTAAAATTACCCCACAGGGACCATGGTGATGTAGTATGAGGATTAAAGGCACGGTTAATGTTTTACTGGTGGAAGATAATCCCGGAGATGCCCTGATCATAAATCAGATGTTCAAACAGATCCACAATATCCAATCTAATATTACCCATGCCAAACGCCTCTCGGAAGGACTGGAAGCCCTTTGTAACCGTGATTTTCATATCGTTTTGCTGGACTTGCAGCTGCCTGATAGCCAGGGAATTGGTACCTTTAACCAGGTGCATGAAATAGCACCAGATATACCCATAATAATACTCACCGGACTGGAAGACGAAGACTTTGCCATTGATATAGTGGGAGAAGGTGCCCAGGACTACCTGATTAAAGGACAGGTAGACAGCAAGCTACTATGGAGATCAATAATCTACTCCATTGAACGCAAGCACATTGAACACCGGCTAAGGGAAAGTGAGGAAAAATACAGGTTAATGGTTGAAAAAATTCATTCAGGAATTTTTTTTGTTGATTCAGGGAATAAGTTAACTTATGTTAACAAACAAATGGCTAAAATGTTGGGTTTCACTGTAAAAGAAATGATTAATCAGGATATATCCCATTTCACCAATTCAGAGGGCGAATCCTGCTTTAAAAAACATTTAAAGAAGGCCAGTGAGGGGAAATCCCTGGAAAAATCAGCCTATATCTATGAACTGGAACTATTAAACAAGGACCAGACCAGTGTATGGGTTCTAGTTTCCACCAATCCCATGTTTAAATCAAGTGGGGAATATTTAGGTGCTATCTCCATCATGACCGATATAAGTTCGCGTAAGGGTATTGAAAAATCATTGATGGAAACCATAATAGAAAAAGACCGGGATTTTTTCATGGTGATGGAAAACATGGTAGAGGCCATGAAACCCCTGATCCAGAATACCATGCACAGCCCCTTTGAATACGATACTAAATTCACTTAAAATACTCATTCTCCTAAGGAACCCATAACTCCTAAAAATCCCCATAAACCCTAAACCTAATCTTGCTAAAAAACCTGTAACTACTTTAACAGAAAAAAACAGGGAAAATATTTAATAAAGGATTAATACCTCAAAAGAATACTTAAACATCATATTATTCCTTAACATCATATGGCCCTAATAATCTGTCTTCGGGGTAAATTCCTGGCAAATAATACTTTTCTACTCCTGTAGTTAGTACTGTCTAAAAAGTAAAGTATATATTGTAAGACCGCTAACTATTGTTTTAGTCCCTTGGTGTAGTGGCAATCATGTGAGACTCTGGATCTCGCGACAGCGGTTCGACTCCGCTAGGGACTATCATTTTAATGTTCATAACTCCTTTTTATTCAGTGTTATCACTAAATCATAATCTCAAATCCAGAATTATCACCAGTAGTGCTGTGAACTATTTTATTATTCACCGAAGCCATGGTTACTGCGGCCCTTTAGTTACAACATATAAATGAATTATTACAAAAATATAAATGAACAGTTGAACAATTTTAAAAATGTAAAAGTCTTTAAACGTAGGAGACTCTTTAATAAAATGTAAAAGTCTTTTCATCCAACGAATGTAGCTAGTGAATCTAATGGGGGTTTTCATGAAAAATGAAGATATATGTGATGTTCACTGTATCCACGAGGATTCTGTAATAGAAATCAGATCACAGATGCTGGAGGATGAAACATTCCAATTACTTTCTGATAACTTCAAAGTACTCAGTGACCCCACCCGATTGAAAATTCTCTACGCCCTCATGCTGAAGGAAGTATGCGTTTGTGACCTGGCTGCAGTTCTGGAAATGACTGACTCTGCAGTATCGCACCAACTCCGGTTACTGAGGAATAGGAACCTGGTCAAATTCCGTAAAAAAGGCAAAATGGCTTATTATTCCATTTCTGACCATAGAATTGTGGATATGTTAAAAATGGAAACAGAAATTTCCGATTAATATTATACAAACCAATTAATTGTAGTACCTTATACAAAATTAGATTTTGAATGGATTTTTAACTAAGCCCCTGTGATGAAGAATAAATTGGTGCAAAATTGTTAATAAACATAAATTATTATATTATATATCAATCTAGTTGAATTAGATAGTTTTTAAAAAAATTGAATTGATTACCTGACAGGATAATAAATACTTGATAAACCGGGGCTCAAATTGGGGAAATATCAAGGAGAAAAGAATCAAGTAAATAATACAGAGGAAAAGGAAGTATTCCCACGATAAAGAGGTAAGTTTAATGAGATGGTCATTAGTTATATTGGCAGTTTTACTGCTGATAGTAGGTTATGCATATGTTTCGACCCTAAACGGTCCAATCACTCCTGAAGGTAGGCTGGCCTTTGTAAAGGTTGCCAACCCCGACATGTACCCCGGACACCTTCACTCCCAGTTACTGGCTAAATTTGCCAATGAGAGTGGTTCAAAATCCATTCTAGTGGTTCACTTTGCTGGTGATTCGAATTATCGATGTTATAAAGAAGGAAATGTGGAGATTCTGGAGTTGGCCTTTGTGGACACCCAGGGTACTGGTGCAGCCGGTGATACCAATTACTGGGATTCCCTTAAAATAGCACTATTTGGTGTTCCTGACGGCAGATACCAGTACAAGACAGACGGAAAGGTTTTCAATAACCTGGATGATGCCCTGAACTATCTATACGGTATTGCTGAGAAAAATGGACAGGAAGGCCCCATACCCATGTACTGGCACGGAACTGCCCGTAAAGATAATCCTATGTTTGCCCAGGGATGCGGATTCCCCCTTTTCTTTGATATTATGCGGAAGCAATACGGTGTCATACCGGCCTTCGTGTACACCTTAAGGGGAATGATCATGCCCTACTTCAAAGACCCCTACGCTAACTTTGAACTACAGCACGCCACCGAACTCCAGAACTACTATCAGGAAGGTATGATAAACTTCCGATAAATCTATTTTAGGGGAATTTTTCCCTTAACACCCTTTTTTATTAATTTTTAAAAAAAATATCTAATTGTACACGGCAGCTACTTTTTCCCCTTCCACTATTTTTCCTTTTTCTCTAATTCTTCAAAAATAAAACGGGGACGACGTCCGTACTTTGAAATACACTCCATAATCTCTTCATCTTCCACCTGGGGGAAGTTATTTTTGACTATCTGTATTATCTCTTCTGGAGAGTAGGATATGCGGATAATTTCAAAGAAAATGTTTAATAGGAAGACCAGGGTATCAGAAAGAAGGCTGAAGTCAGTCAGAAGGTCATATTTAACCCCCCGAAACTTGATCATAAAGGCCGTCTGAATGACCACGTTAACCTCCTCCAGGTCCTGGCGATGCTTCAGGTACTCCCTAAAAACTTTAATATAAAAAGGAAACGCTTTAATTCCATTATTTTCAGTCCAAAGACTTAATCCAAATCTATTTTCATCAATAAATTCTGAATCCAGGAGTTTATCGGCCAGTAATACCCCATCGTACTCTGCCACCTTCTGGTAAATTTCTTCATTGGTTTCAACACCCAGATCCTGTCTCAGAGTTTTGAAAAATTCACGGAAAACTTCAGATGAACTCATTTCCATTTTATCCAGGAACAGAGTGGGATCGTATATATTTAGATCCAGAATACGCAGGGCAGAATAGATGTTGGCGGATTTACCAGTACCAGGAGTGCCAATAATTAGTACAAACTTTCCTTTCTGATTTTTCAGGCTGCGGAACATGCGATATATTTTTCGAAAGGATCTGGTGAACACGAAGTCATGGTTATCCCCTTCAGACTGTACCCTAAATCCTGGCATATTTTTATTTTGATTTTATAGGTATAAATCCGTTTACCATTGGTCTGCTCCTTAAGGAAACGAGATCCCTACAAAAAGAAGTATTGATCTAATGAAAACCACTGAGAAAATATCTTTAAAAACCAGGAGATGATGAGGACAGAACAAGTAACAGGATCAGGGCGAACATAGTTTTCCGAAAAGTTTTAATAAATTAGGATTTAAAGATATTTATAAGTTAAATGAGTGGAAAAATTTATCCTTTACAATTATAAACCTCATTTACTGTGTTAATTAAAAACATTTACTGTATTTATCAAAAATTAATTTAAATAACGGTGTTTAATTATGGAAACTGTTAACATTCTGGTTGAGGCCTTACCCTACATCAAAAAATTTCACAAGAAAAAGATCATGATTAAGTACGGTGGCCACGCCATGATCGACTCTGCGGCCAAGAGCTCCACTGCCCGGGACACTGTTCTCCTGAAGTACGTGGGAATGAAACCCATAGTGGTACACGGAGGAGGTCCTGAAATCTCCCGTTCCATGAACAAACTGGGAAAGGAACCAAAATTCATTGGAGGATTACGGGTAACTGACCAGGAAACTATGGATATAGTGAAGATGGTCCTGGTAGGTAAAATAAGCACGGAAATCGTGGCCAACATCGGCCTCCATGGAGGTAAGGGAGTAGGATTATCCGGAAAGGACAACCTTCTCTTAAAGGCCTGTAAACGTTCACCCCAAGTAGTAGTAAACCAGGAAACCGGTGAAGAGCAGATGGTTGACCTGGGACTGGTGGGTGAGATTGAATCCATAAACCCTGAAATCCTGGATGTCCTAACTGAAAATGATTACATACCCGTAATCAGCCCAATAGGTGTGGATGACAAGGCAGATACACTCAATTTAAATGCAGACACTGTTGCCGGCGAAATAGGGGGAAAAATGGGTGCAGAAAAACTAATAATACTTACTGATGTCCCAGGAATCCTAAAAGACCCCACGGATCCCGGAAGCCTCATAAAAAAGGTCACCATAGCCCAGGTCAAGGAACTGATTGAGGATGGTACTGTCCGTGATGGTATGCTGCCCAAGGTCCTCACCTGTATCACTGCCCTTGAAAAAGGAGTTAAATCCGCTCATATAATTGATGGGCGGATTAAGCACAGCATACTCCTGGAAATATTCACCAAAGACGGTATAGGCACCATGATAACCCCATAATAGGACAACCAAATTTATTCTTTTTTTTAAATAATAAGTAGAGATTAAAAAAATTGGGCCTATTTGCATTAATAAGCTGCTATGAAGATAAAGAAGAAGGGTATAAAGATAAAATGAAAGGTAATGCAGATACTGAGGGGAATGAATAAAAATACAGAGGGAAATGTATGAAAATAAGCATAGTAACCGATGGACCCTACGGTGAACGGGCCTACGCCACCATTAAAGAGGAATTCGACTGTGACTACGTGGTAATGGAAGCTCCCCAATCCAGCTTCATGGATGAAATCCAACTCCCCCCAAAAACCATGTCCCAACTGGAAAAAGCAGACCTCATTTTGACCTATGTTCTACACCCTGACCTCACCCTGGACCTGGTTGACGCCCTCCACGATAAAGTAGAATGGATCATTGTCGGTGCCTGGAGAGGAGAAGGTTTTAAAAATCAGTTGGAAAACTATGGTAATGTAAACTGCCCGGAAAACATGTGCGACCTCACGGAGAATGGAAACCCAGTTTTCGATAAATTCGTCTCTAAATTCGGGAGACCTATAGTTCGGGTTAACTGCCAGGGCGATAAGGTGGTTGAGGTGGAGGTTCTCCGCTGCTCACCCTGTGGCAGCACTAACTTTGTGGCCCAGGAAATGGTAGGTGAGGACACCGCCACCCTCCCCATTAAGGCCGGTCTCCGGATACAACATTACCCCTGCCGGGCCCCTAAAATGCGACTGTTCACTGATGATGAGTGTAAAAAGGAAATGGCAGCTAATTTCCACAAGGAAGCCTTCCAGGAAGCCCTTAAACATAAAAAATGATTTAAAATTGAATTAATTCCTTTTTTAGTACCTAATTTTTTTAACCTATTTTTAACCTCTTCTCATTAATTACCCACTTAGAAACCATTTTCTTTAAATTAATCTTCTGTTATTAGCCTCTTTTTCCCTCAATGAAAAGGGGGTTTAAGTGTAAACTGGTCTACTCTGAAAATCCTGACAAAACCTACATTCATATAAATATTTAATAGTCCCCGTCACCCAACAAATGTATGTGAGAAATATGTTAGAAGTAGCAATTATTGGAGCCAGTGGCTACACCGGAGGGGAACTGTTGCGGTTCCTCCACACCCACGGTGAAGTGGAAGTTGTGGCTGCAACCTCCCGGCAATATGCAGACACCCCCGTCCGGAAGGTGCACCCCCATCTACAGGATATGAGTTTGGAATTTACCAACCAATCCCCGGAAGATTTGAATGTTGATCTGATATTTACCGCCACCCCCCATGGTGCCTCCATGAGCATAGTCCCGGGACTGGTTGAAAGGGGAATTAAGGTAGTGGATCTCAGTGGTGATTATCGTTTTGATGATATACACCTCTATGAGAAATGGTACGGCTTAAAACACGAAAACCCTCTGGAAGCAGTTTATGGTTTACCGGAGATGTACCGGGATGAGATCAAAAAAGCCAACCTGGTGGCCAACCCGGGATGTTACCCTACCGGATCCATCCTGGCTGGTATTCCCCTGGTAAAGGCGGGACTGGCGGATACCCTGATTGCTGACTCCAAAAGTGGAGTTAGTGGTGCCGGGATTAAACCTACCCCAGTTACACACTACCCCAATATCAGTGACAACATAGTGCCCTATGCAGTAACCACCCACCGGCACCTGCCTGAGATCCAGGAAAAACTGCAAAAATACGGGGATGTTCGTGTTTCCTTCACACCTCACCTGGTACCAGCCATCAGGGGTATTATAACCACTTTACATTCATTCCCAAATCAGGACATCAGCAGTGATGAAATTCAAAAGATGTACCAGGAGCAATACCGTGACGAACCCTTTGTCCGGGTGCTGGATGTGGGTGAAATTCCCCGCTTGAGTGCAGTGCGCGGATCCAACTTCTGCCACATTGGATGTTTCGAAATTGATGAAAATGGCCGTTTAGTGGTAGTCTCAGCTATTGACAACCTGGTTAAAGGTGCCTCTGGTGCAGCAGTGGCCAACATGAACCTCATGTGTGGGTTCAAAGAGAACATGTCCCTGGAAAGCTGTGGTTTACACCCCTAAAAAGGTGGTCTTAAATCACCACCAATAACTCCTGGAAGGATAAAACCCATTCCTGGTGAAAGGTTGTAAAGGATTTAGGCCAGTTATAAACCTTTATCCCCACCATAAAAGCCTGAATTACCGTTATAGGGGTGTGAACTACTACCCCTAAACCTTTATAAACTGGGATACATATAACTTATGAGATGAAAAGCAAAAGGTGAGAATTTCAATAATAGTACCCAGTAAATCCATTTATTCTTAAACTACCATTGAGTGTACCACTATACAAAAATCACCACAGTGTGAGTTTACACCTTCAGTAACCATTTATTAGAACCTAACATCTTTAAAACAAAATATTCTTATTTATTGAATTTTTGAGGTAAATCCTATGAAAACCATGATCCTGTTTTACTCACGAACCAGGAAAACTGCCCTAATTGCCAAGACACTGGCCCATGAAATCAATGCTGATTACTTGGAGATCACCGATCTCAACAACCGAGGAGGGGCCTTGAATTATCTTAGAGCATCAGTGGATGCTTTCCGCGAAAACAAGACCCTGATTAAACCAAAAACAGTGGATCTAACTGACTACGATCTGGTGTATCTGGGTAGCCCCACCTGGGCTGGTAAACCCGCACCAGCGATCATCACCCTCATTGACCAGTGCAACTTCCGGGGTAAAGATGTGGTACTCTTTGCCACCATGGGCAACTCTGGGGGGAATAAGGTTATCGAACGCATGCGAGAAAAAATTGAACCCCGTGGAGGGCGTTTCATCAAGTCCTTCCTGATTAAAACCGGTAACAAAAAGAGTGAAGAACTGGTGGAAGATGTTAAAGAGATGGTTAAGGAGGAAGACCTTACACTCTACGGGATATAGTATTAGAGCAACTCGATAAGGTTATTAAGGCAACTCGATAAACTAATTAAAGTATTTAGATCATTATGGAAATACGAACCAGGGAAAAATATTTAGGATAAAAATAGAAGTAATTTCTTGATAATCATAATTTCCCCTAATAGAAAATATATCTTCTATAATAGAGAATAATACAGGTTTATATAATTTTTAATTTGACTAAACTAACTGGTGATTAAATGGTAAAATTTGAAAGATTCATAGAATCATACAAACCTCTCATCGCCATCCCAGTGGCCATCACCATCATTTCCCTTCTATTAATCGCCTTTATAGGTGTTAATCAGGGAATAGAACTTAAAGGTGGTACGGAAGCAGTTATAAATCTGGATAAATCCATCAGTCAAAGTGATCTCCAGTCACTGATCAGTGCTGATTTTCCAGGTCAACAGGTGACAGTTAAATCTGTGACCAATAACCAGGCCACCGTGGCCATCACTGGAGACGTTGATGTGGTTAAACTGACATCAGTGCTTAAGGGCACCGGAACTATTTCCAGCTATAAATCTGTGGGTCCGGTGTTGAGTGCAGAATCAATGACCCAGATCTACTATGCTCTGGCCTTTGCCTTCATATTCATGAGCATAACGGTGTTCATCATCTTCCGTGATGTGGTCCCCAGTCTGGCAGTTATTTTCGCTGCCTTATCTGATATCATCATTGCCGTGGGTGGGATGAGCTTATTTAACATACCCCTGTCCATCGCCTCAGTGGGTGCACTGTTAATGCTTATCGGTTACAGTGTGGATACAGATATACTCCTAACCACCAGAATTCTTAAAAGAACCGAAGGTACAGTGACTGAAAGGGCACTCGAGGCTATGAAAACTGGTTTAACCATGTCGGCCGCAGCTATTGGTTCCATGGTAGCACTGTATCTGGTGGTTATGTTCCTGATACCCGCTGCCCATACCATGGCAGATATAGCTGCCGTGCTCATAGTGGGACTGGTGGCTGATGTCCTGGCCACCTGGCTCATGAACCTGGGAATACTAAGATGGTACACGGAGGCACGTAAATGAATATCAAGGAATTCCTCAAGGACAAACGGGTACTGCTACTGGTAGTGCTCCTCATTGCCAGTATTGGTGCCATCTCCTACCTGGGTATACAACAGGGTCTGGATTTAAAGGGTGGTTCCACCATCCAGCTCCAGCTGGAACAACCAGTGGACACCGCCACCATGAACACAGTTACTGCGGTCCTGGATAAAAGGTTAAACATTTTCGGGGTTAAAGACGTTAAAGTTTACCCCAGTGGAAACCAGAACGTTATTGTAGAGATTGCTGGGGTCCAACCAGATGATGTGACCAAGATCGTGGGGAGTAATGGTAAATTCGAGGCTAAAATCAACAACCAGACTGCCCTGGTGGGATCAGACATCACCCAGGTAAAATCCTACCAGGTAACAGGAACCCAATGGGAAGTTCCCTTCACCGTTTCACTGGAAGGTGCTAACCGATTCGCCAAGATTGCTCAGGGTCAGGCTGGAGTACCGGTGGAGATGTACTTGGATGACCAGTTAATTACTTCTCCTGAGCTTTCTGCGGAGCTGGCCAATGGACAGGCCTCCACTGATGTGATGATCAGCGGGAGTGAAGCAACCAAAGAAGACGCACAAAATCAAGCCAAAAGCACTCAGACCCTTTTACAATCTGGTGCATTGCCGGTTAAGGTGAAAATCGTGGGTATAAGTAGTGTTTCCGCTGATCTTGGTGATCAATTTATTAACGGTGCTTTAATAGCAGGTATACTGGCCCTGATCGTTATTGCCGCTATTATCATCGTCAGATACCGCAGCCCCATACTGGTGATACCTATCATGTTAACCAGTATTGCCGAGTTGATACTGGTTCTGGGAGCAGCGGCCGTGGTTCACTGGAACATAGATCTGGCAGCCATTGCCGGTATTCTGGCGGCCATTGGTACCGGGGTGGACGACCAGATCATCATTACCGACGAGGTGCTCAAGGGTTTCCAGGAGAAGAAGAGAATTTCTGGTGTGCGCCGGCAGATTAAAAAGGCATTCTTCATTATCTTTGCCTCAGCCGGAACCCTGGTAGCCGCCATGTTACCACTGGCCTACATTGGATTCAGCAGGGGAGCCACCGGAATAGGTATACTTTCTGGTTTCGCCTTCACCACCATACTGGGTGTTCTCATTGGAATATTTATAACCCGACCAGTGTATGCCAAATTCGTGGAGATGGTTCTGGATAAATAGGAATATCCAATATTCAGAACATGAAACGGGAATTTTACCCCCTTTAGGGTAATAGATTCCCTTTAATTTCTTTTTATTTTACATTTATTAAAGTCCTTAAAAAAAATCCTGTTAAAAATCTTTTTTCCTGATTTTGAATTGTTATTCTCATGACGGGCCTTTCTCCAATGTTTTATTGTCCCTTAAACTAAAGGATAATCTTATAAAATATTATCTGAATATATTTTGGTGTATAAGATTTGAATGAATTATTTGATAACCAGGTTGAAATTATCGGATAATAAGGTATCTAATGGAGAATGGTGAAACATGAAAGCTCCCCGGGAATTGAAGGTAAAACCTATTAAAAATGGCACAGTTATTGACCATATCAACGCTAATAAAGCTCTGAAAGTCCTTAAAATACTGGGACTTCCCAGTCCGGGGATATCAGTAACCCTGGCCATGAATGTGCAGTCCAGCCAGATGGGAAACAAGGATATTGTTAAAATTGAAGGACGGGAACTGGCATCCCGGGAAGTGGATGAAATTGCGTTGATCGCCCCCCAGGCAACTATCAACATTGTCCGGGATTATGAAATCGCCGGGAAAAGCAAAGTTAACCTTCTTGATGAAATCAGCAGTATATTGGAGTGTTCCAATCCCAACTGCATAACCAATACTGATGAACCAGTAACCACCCATTTCACCGTGCTGCAGAAGGAACCCCTAATACTCCGCTGTCATTACTGTGAACGTATACTGGATCAAACCGATGTGGAGACCCAGTTTAAAGTCTACTAAACACGTTAGTCTACTAACCACTTAGTCTACTAAACACAAATCTTATGATAAAAACCAATGAAGAATAGTAATCGGTTTCTGATTAATTTTATTTCATTCTCCTTTAACAACTTTATTTATCCAAAACTCATTTAGTACTAAACTCATTTGTACTAATATGTTAAAAAAAGCAATATGTTAAAAAAAATAGGATTTAATAAAACCAAATCTTTAGAAGGGGTTTCTATGGGGATAAAACGTGAAAGTGTGGAACTTAACACTTCCCAGCGGGTGGAGATTCAGGACATCACCCGGAAAGTGGAAGCAGTTTTAGACAACAGTGCAATTATAAATGGTCTCCTGAATGTTTACAGCCCCCATTCCACATCTGGAGTGGTTGTAAACGAAAATGAATCAGGTTTAGTAGATGATTTTAAATTAGCCCTTGAAAAACTGGTACCTGAGGGTGCAGGTTACCAGCACGACCGTATAGACAACAATGCCGACAGCCATATCCGCGGATTTCTTACAGGTGGCAGCGAAACCATACCCGTGGAAAAGGGTAGGATGATGCTGGGTACCTGGCAGAGCATCTTCTTTGTGGAACTGGATGGCCCCCGGCACAGAAGACTGGTGGTCACAGTTATGGGAGATTAATGAACATTCATAACCAGTTTGATAGGACTTATAATATAGTTTAAGACTTAAATACAGAATTTAATATGAATTAATGAAGGCATATGCTATTTTTTTCTATTAAACAGAAGAACTAACATTAAAATAAACTAAAATAAACTAAAATAAAAAAATATTGATTTTTCCCAGAACATCGAAATTAAACTCACTAAATCCAAACTCCATACATTTCTAGAATTCCGGGATAATTGTCCAAAGGTCCCAAAACTTATTTAATGGATTTAAACTCCACTTCCAGGGCCACCACCGGGTACTCCAGCTGGAAGTTACGGATGACCTCAGGGTGCATTTCACCGAAGAATCCTTCCACACATACCTGGGAGCTTCCCTCTTTAACTCCTTTTATGCAGGCGCATCTGCCCTTAATGAAGCTGGGGTGGTCCAAGTCTTCGATCTCCATAATCAGGCCCAGGTTACTTATCAGGGCATCACTGGTAGATTTTATTTCGGTGAAGTTGGCCTGGGAATGGGTGGTCATGGCGGCCATCTTCTTAACACCGGCGGTTCTGGTCTCAGTCTCCTCATCCAAGAAGACAGTTTCTCCCACTTCAAAGATCTTTTGGGGGAGTTCCTCGTGCTTGTTATCCTCCAGGAACTCTAAAAGACCGTTAAGGAGGCTCTGCCGGATCATGGTCCTGTCCTGACTTATAGGCTGGGCTACCTCCACCCTTTCAGTTTCAGGGAGTTTCATCTTCTGGTAGTGGTTCTCCTCGTTGGTTAACATGAGGCTCATGACCTCGGCAAATCCCAGTCCATTCATGATCTCCCGGACATTCTGGTCAAAATCAATGTAAGGGTCTACCCGGGCCACAGTAGCCACCTGAGGTAGTTCCGGTTCGATCTTGCGGAAACAGTAACCTATGGCCACGTTCTCTATGATATCCACCTCGTGGAGTATATCTGCCCGGTAGGATGGGATTTTAACCCGGACCGTGTCATCATTAACGGCATCTGCATCAAAACGAACTTTTTTCAGGGCTTTAACCACCTCATCAGCAGTAAGTGGTATTCCAATTAGTTTAACCGCATTTTTCACACTGACTGTCCTTTCCTTGGGGGTTAAATCCGGCCTTATTAGGGTTTCATCTTGATATATGTTTTCCATGGTCTGGATGGTGGCCCCGGACTCAGCAAAACTGGTGGCGATGATATTTAGGGTACGCTCTACTGCCTGCTGATCAGAGCCCGTCACATCCACAAAGAGATTTTTAGTGTCCGTGGTAAGTTTGGTTAACTCTCCATTGATTATAGGGGGCATGGAAAGTACATTATCCTCAGAATCCATTATCAAGGGGTACTTATCGAACTTATCTATTAAGTGGGCGTAGGCCTTTCCCTTCTTGTGCACGGTGAGTATTTCCCGGAGGGTCATTTCCTCCTCCATTTCCAGGGGTACAAAGGATACTTCATCAGGGTCAGCGGCGAGATAACGGAAAGGACCCTTTAAAACATCCAGGTTGTGGATTCCAATGGCCACCTTTTTACGGTCACGTCCTATCACCCAGTGCAGGTCTTCCTGGAAGTCCATTATCTGGGCTAGTTTCTCATCGGAAAATTCAACCCCCCGAACCAGACAGCAGGCAGTGTAGGGCCGGATACCCTCCAGTCCAGGGTCTATGGTGATACTGGTTCCAGAGGGTTCCAGATGGTACTGGGGCATTCCCTGTTCTATTCCCAGGAACCCCTTGAGTGCCCGGGCCACTCCTTCCACACTCAGGTAGTCTGGGCGGTTGGGAAAAAACTCCACCTTAACCTCTTCGTCATCGTAGTCCTCTATATCGCTCCCGATCATGGGGAGCATGTCTATGAGTTCGTCCTTGTCCATGGATCTATCCAATAATTCTTCCAGATCAGTGTAGGTGAATTTTATAACTGGCATGACTCTTTCCTCTATTTAAGTTATTTTCATGGTCTAAATTTGGTGTGATTTATCTAAGATTTTTGGGTGAATTTAGTTTTGTATAAATTATATTTACTGTGTAAATATTTGGTTTATGAATTTTAATTGGTTTATGAATTTTAATTGGTTTATGATATTTGATAAATGAAAATAAATTTTTTAATACCCTTTTCCTTATATGCCTAAAAACAGGATGAAGAACAGGGACTCTACTGTGAAGTGCAGGGCACGGTGCTGTAACCATGTCATTTCCAGGCCAGCTACTTCGTGGTAGAGGTCTATAACCAGGTGGATGATTGCTGCTAATAATCCAATTTCCAAGGATAAAAAGAGCAGGGATAACAGGATGAAGTGGAATATGGCTTCCAGAACTTCGTGCACCATCCACATTCTAATGTTGGATCCTACTATTTTCTGTATCATTCCCGCCAGTAAGACGTAGAAATCAAAGAAAAGCTTCCAGAAGATTTGGCTGTGCGCCTCATCACTTATTGCCAGGATAACAGCTATGTAAAACCACAGCATTTCCATATTATGCTCACCGTATCATTATCATGGTTACAATTTTGTGTCAGTGTAATTTTATACCATATGTAACTATAGATTTAATTATATCCATTGGTTAAATAGACTATAACAATACTTAACTTGAAAGCATATATATTTAATTTAGCTATTTGGCTGATTTTAGAATTTACTAATGATTTAGCATGGAGAGGAGACCGAAGATGAAGGAAGTTGAGGTTCCTAAGGACTACAATCACGAAAAAGAAATCGAGTGGCAAGAGATATGGCAACAAACAGAGCTTTACCAGTTCGACCCCAATGAAAGCCGACCCCGTTACATAATTGACACACCACCACCGTACCCTACAGGATCCATACACATAGGCCACGTTCTCAACTGGCTTTACATGGACTTACTAGCCCGCTGGAAACGTATGCAGGGCTACTCCGTACTGTTCCCCCAGGGCTGGGACTGTCACGGTCTGCCCACCGAGGTTAAGGTGGAGGAAACCCACAACATTAAGAAGAACGACGTGCCCCGGGATGAATTCCGCGAAATGTGCATAGACCTCACCCGGGAGAATATCCAGGGTATGAAAACCCAGATGCAACGCATGGGATACTCCCAGGACTGGAACCGGGAATACGTGACCATGACCCCCGAGTACAAGGAAAAGACCCAGCGTAGTTTCCTGAAAATGTACCATGATGGTCTCATCTACCGGGCAGTGCACCCGGTGAACTGGTGCCCCCGCTGTGAAACTGCCATTGCTTTTGCTGAAGTTGACTACCAGGAAAATGAAACCTTCCTCAATTACCTTGAATTTCCTTCAAGCAGTAATGAATCTGGTGTGCCCATCGCCACCACCCGGCCAGAATTACTGGCAGCATGTGTAGCAGTGGTAGTGCATCCTGAGGATGAACGTTACCAGCACCTCACTGGCAAAAAGGTTAAGGTACCCCTCTTTGACCGGGAAGTGGAGATCATCACCGACCGAGAAGTGGATCCGGAATTTGGTACCGGGGCAGTTATGATCTGTACCTTCGGGGATAAAACCGACGTAATGTGGGTTAACCGCTACAACCTGGACATTATCGAGGCTATCAATGAACAGGGAATAATGCAGGATGTCTGTGGCAAATACGCCGGACTCACCCTCCAGGAGTGTAAACAGGCCATAGTAGAAGACCTGGATAAAGAGGGATACCTCACCTGTAAAGAGAAGGTAGACCAGAATGTGGGCCTGTGCTGGAGATGCAAAACACCCATTGAAATCCTGGTTAAAAAACAGTGGTTCGTGGCAGTCAAAGAACTCAACAGCCAGATAGAGGAAGCTGCCGAGAACATGGACTGGATGCCCGAGCATATGAAAACCCGTCTTTTAAACTGGACCGGTAACATGGACTGGGACTGGTGCATCAGCAGGCAGAGGATATTCGCCACCCCCATACCAGTATGGTACTGTAAAAGTTGTGGAGAGGTAATGTTACCCTCCGAAGATGAATTACCCATCGATCCCACCCAAACCCAACCTTCCACTCCCTGTAAGTGTGGAAGCACTGAGTTTGAAGGTGAAGTTGATGTACTGGATACCTGGATGGACAGTTCCATCACCCCACTGGTGATTGCTGGTTGGCCCTCCCCAGAGTACAAAGACCTCTTCCCGGCCACCATCCGTCAGCAAGGACACGATATCATACGAACCTGGGCATTTTACACTATATTAAGGTCTCTAGCCCTTACTGGAGAAGCACCCTTCCAGAATGTAGTGGTTAACGGAATGGTATTTGGAGAAGACGGTCATAAAATGAGTAAATCAAGGGGAAACGTCATTGCCCCCGAAGATGTGGTGGCAGAGTACGGTGCCGATGCCCTGCGTCTGTGGGCCGCCAACAGCGTCCCCGGCTCCGATGTTCCCTTCGCCTGGAAGGATGTGCAGCACGGCTACAAATTCCTCAGGAAATTCTGGAACGCCTTCCGGTTCGTGAACATGCACCTGGCCGGTTACAATAATGAAGAAATCAAACTGGAAAGTCTAAAACCACTGGATAAATGGATACTCTCTGGTTTAAACCAGTTGGTGGCCGAGATCACCCAGGCCATGGAGGAGTACAACTTCGCCCAGGCCCGTAACCGCATACAGGCCTACATCTGGCATGACTTCTGTGATGATTACATTGAAGCAGTTAAATACAGATTGTACACTGATGATGAGGGAGAATCAAAACAGGCTGCACTTTACACCCTGAACACAGTTATCAGGACCTGTTTAAAACTTATGGCCCCCTTCACCCCCCATTTCACTGAAGAGGTAAATTATTATCTGGGCCACAACCATGAACCGGAAGAATTTAGAAGTATTCATCAAGAAAAATGGCCGGAAGTGGTGGAGAAACTCTGTGATGAAGAAGCAGATGAAATGGGAAAACTGGGATCCGAAGTGATCAGCCAGTTAAGACGCTTTAAAGCCAGTCGCAAAATGCCACTTAACGCCCCCCTCAAGTCTGCCACTTTATATTCCAGTTCTCCTGCAGTTTACAACCAGTTAATGGCATTACAAGAAGATATACAGGGCACCATGCGTGTTGAGAAGTTAATGGTTACCGAGGGAAAACCCGATGTACGGGAGATAGTGGTGGAAGTAACCCCCCGCATGGACCAGATCGGACCGAAATTCAAGGGCCAGGCCCCGGTAATTGTGCAGTACCTGCAGTCTGAAGACCCACAGGAAGTAGCCAACACCCTGGAAAATGATGGTTACATTGATGTGGAAGGATCCCACGTCACTGCTGATCATGTTTCCACCAGGAAAGAACTGGTGGGACGCACCGGGGAAAAAGTGGAACTCCTGCTCCTGGAAGAACTGGAACTGGTAATTGAACTGGTGATCTAACCAGTTACCCCATTAAAAACAGGTGATTATGGTGGAATTAAAGGTAGAAAAAGCCAGCGAAATAATGGGAGTGGTGAAAGCTCCCCCATCCAAAAGTTACACCCACCGTGCCTTACTCTTAGCTTGCCTGGCCCGTGGCCAGTCCCATCTGAGGGATCCCCTGTACTCTGCTGACACCTTAGCCACCCTGAAGGCCTGCCAAGCTCTGGGGTGTGACATTGAACTTGAAGATGAAGGTTGCACTGTTCAGGGTACTGCCGGAGAGTTAAAAACCCCGGAAAATGTTTTGAACCTGGAAAATAGTGGCACCACTCTTCGCTTTTTAACCACCATGACCAGCCTGGCACCAGGATGCAGTGTGCTCACTGGTGATGATTCTCTGAGGACCAGACCCATGCAGGACTTACTGGATTCTCTCCAGAAGCTGGGTGTGGCTGCCTACTCCACCCAAAGTAACGGTCTCCCCCCAGTGGTAGTTAAAGGTGGTTTTACCGGAGGTAAAAGTGACATCAAAGGTAGTGTGAGCTCTCAGTATATCTCATCTATTTTACTCTCTGCCCCCTACGCCCATAACCCGGTGGATCTCCAGGTGGTAGGGGCATTCAAGAGCCGGCCCTACGTGGAGATGACCCTGGACATCATGGAAAAATTTGGTGTTCAGTGCGGTCAGGAACCCGAAAACAAATTCCACCTGGACCAGCAAACCTACCAGGCTAGGGATTACACCATTGAGGGTGATTATTCCTCAGCATCGTACCTGATGAGTGCTGCCGCCATATCCGGTGGGGAAGTTACGGTTCTGAATTTATTCAAAGATTCCCAGCAGGGTGATAAGATGATTCTGGACATCCTGGAGAAAATGGGGGCCAATATAAAGGCTCAGGAAGACAGAGTTACAGTTAAGGGAGATTCCCCGAAAAACAAAACAACCGGAAAGATCACCTCCAATCTCACCAGTATTGATGTTAACCTGGAAAACTCTCCCGACCTCCTACCTACAGTGGCTGCCCTGGCAGCAGTGGCCCAGGGAACATCCCACATTGTAGGGGTGGAACACGCCCGTTACAAGGAAACTGACCGGGTGCATACCATGGCCCTGGAATTAGGTAAACTGGGAGTAGATGTAACTGAAGAACGGGACAGCCTAACCATCACCGGAGGAGCAAACGGCGGTGTGGTGGAAAGCCACACTGATCACCGCCTGGTTATGTCCCTGACACTGGTGGGACTTCTTACCGGTGGAGTGCATATTAAAGGGGCCGAGGCCTACCAAGTTTCATTCCCTAACTTCCCCCAGGTGATGGAAGATTTGGGATGTCCCATCAAAATCATCTAAACTATTTTTTTTATTTCCATTGGGAATTGGCCCAGGGATAAAGGGATAGTTTAATAAAAGGATAGTAACTAAATAAATTCATTGATTAATACTTGTACGGGATAGGTATTATGCACTGATTAAGGAGAAACTTGTATATTGAGTGAAGGGATTGGAATATTTTTTACAGGTGGGCTAAAATGAGACACAACAAGGAAACCAAAATAGTGGTTCTGGGCGCCTATAACTCAGGAAAAACCACTACCTTAGAACAGATCTGTCACAACAGGGCCAAAGTTGAGTACAACGGAACCACCACTGCCCTGGACTATGGTAACACCATGATCAACGGTAAAAAAGTGCACTTCTTCGGAACCCCGGGCCAGGACCGATTCCGCTTCATGCGGAGGATAGTCTCCGAAGGCCTGGACGGAGCCATACTGGTTGTGGACAACAGCAAGGGAATAACCTCCACTGACCAGGAAATCCTGGGGCGACTGGACCAGTTCAATATCCCCTACGTAATTTTCGCCAATAAACAGGACCTTAACTCCGATAACCTGGATACTGATTCTGCTGCACCAGTAATCCCCACTATTGCCCAGGATGGAGACGGAGTTATGGAAGGAGTAGAAGCCCTCCTGGAAATTCTCCAGTAATATTTGATACCGCTATAAACCTTTATTTTTCTCATATTTTATTCCTTCAAATTATTTTAGGGGAGATAAATTATTTTATGGAAGAAATATAGTTAGATTTACCACGATTAAGATTACAATTCCTAAAAAGTAATTCATAAAACGAAAGGGACGGTATTGAACATGGATCTCCACCAGCGTATTGATCTGGTTATGGAAAATTTAATGCAGAAATACGATCTGCGAGTATTTGAAGGAGGGGATCCCTACCGGGTTCTCATCAGGACCATAATCTCCCAGAGAACACGAGATGAAAACACTGACCGGGCCTCTGCCCAGCTTTTCTCCCAGTACCACACCATGACCGAGATCGCCAATGCGGACCCCACCCGACTGGAACCACTGATACGCCCAGCTGGTTTCTACCGGGTTAAAGCCCAACGTATTGTGGAAGTTTCAAAGAAGCTTCTGGACGAATTTAAAGGCCAGGTCCCCGATGATATTAAAAATCTGCTGAAATTACCCGGTGTGGGGCGCAAGACCGCCAACTGTGTCCTGGTCTACGGTTTCCAGAAGCCAGCCATACCCGTGGATGTCCATGTGCACCGTATAAGCAACCGTCTGGGCCTGGTTAAAACCAAAACCCCGGAAGAAACTGAGGTAGAACTGGAAAAAATTGTCCCCAAGGAGTACTGGATTGAATTAAATGACCTCATGGTGCAGTTTGGACAGACCATTTGCCGCCCCCAATCCCCCCGGCACGAGGAATGCCCCCTACAGGATATCTGCGATTATTACCAGGCCATAAAGAATAATGGTATTAATCAAGAATAGAATTGCCTAAACTATTTTATCCTTTTTTAATCTTTTTAAAGAGTTATCATCTCTAAAGAGCTAATATTCCCAATAGAGATTCCTAAATAGAGTTAATGTTTAATACACCTTAACCCCGAGTAAATGCTAAATTTTACCAAATATTGTGGGGTTATTGTTGCTCACTTATCTGACTATTTTTAGTGGTCTGTAGTTTTTGATAATCTTACAACCAAAATTATTTATTGTCATTAAGTTAGTACATAATATAAAGTAATATTGTTGAATCATATTTGTGTTAAATTAGGTAAGGTAAATTGAGTTTGTAGTGATTAAGTTACGTGAGTAACTAAAGTTTGCAAAGTCAGACACGCAAATAACTAAGATTGTAGTGTTAAGCCCTGCAAGTAAATTGAATTGGTAACTAAGGAGAGGAATCTATGGAAACTAAGTATTTAGTGGGAATTTTAGTCATGATTGTGGCCATTGGTGGTGCCACCGCTTGTAATTTTTTATTGCCCGTAAATGAACCTGTAACGCAGGATCAATCTCCAGCAAGCACCCCTGCTGTGGGCAATGCTTCTGGAGGTGAAGAACAGACTCAGGACACAACCAAAAAGACGGTTCAGGCCCAGAAAGTCACCTGCACCAAATGCGGAGGAGATGGAGTTCTCACCTGCACCAGCTGTAGAGGTAGTGGTGGGTTAAAAGGATCCTGCCCCACCTGCGGCGGTGATGGTGAAGTATACATTGATGGTAATGGTAACACCAACCCCAACTTTGTACAAATGGTGAAGGTACTGGCCTGTCATACCGAAACCTGCCCGGCCTGTGGAGGAACTGGAGGAGAAAAGAAAACCTGTACCAAATGTGGAGGAGACGGTAAAATATCCTGCCCAGCCTGTGGTGGAGACGGATACACTTAAAACCTTCATTTTCCCATTTTTTCCTTTTTAAATGATTGACCTCTATTTACCCTGTATGTGCCTCCAACACATATTTTACTGCACCTATACACCTAAATGTTTATTTAACTTGTAAAATCTTAATCTATCACAGATAATACAGTTTAGCTATTGATGATGCATGTGGGAGTCACCATTACAGCCTGAACCCGAACAAATATTAAGGTCATATAAAATACCTAATGTTAACTACTTACGATTACATTTATAATTGTAAGAAATATTACATGGGGGAATTTAATATTAGCATTGATTACCTTGATGTTTACTCCAAAACGAAGGATCAGATGAGATACATTGCTGGTTCATCCGTAAGGGTGCAGATTTTAGTCTGCCTGGGCAAAGGTTCCAAAACCATGTCTGAACTAAGATCAGAAACGGGACAGAGCAGTTCCACCCTTTCACACAACCTGAGTAACCTTGAAAAAAAGAAAATAACCACTAAGAACGAAGAAAAATATTCTTTAACTTCCTTTGGTAAGATAATAAGTATTAATCTCGTGGAAGACATTAAAACCAACGCAGCCATCAGTAAATTTAGGAGGCTGTGGATTAACCATGACTTGAGCAGTATTCCTCCAGAACTTTTAAGGAGAATTGGGGATCTCCATAACTCCACACTTATCGAAGCAGAGTCCGGGGAAATATTCAAACCCCAGGATGCCTACGAAAAAATATTAACTGAATCGGAGTACATTAAAGGAATTTCACCCATTTTCCGTTTCAATTACATTGACATGTACCAGAAGGTGATTGAAAAGGGTACCAAAGTTGAATTAATATTAACCCAGGACATTGTTAACCAGACCATGGATGGTATAAGCAGTGAGGAAATGGAATATCTGAAGAGTTTCATATCCCAGGAAATGGTTAAATTTTGGGTTATTCCTGAAGTTAAAATTGCGTTTACCGTTACTGACAAATACTTATCATTAGGTTTATTCCGGGAACAGGGGGATTATGATAATAATAAAGACCTGATTAGTGATGATTATGACGCAGTTACCTGGGGTAATCAGTTATTTAAATACCATAAGAACCAGGCTAAACCATTCACCCTATAGATCCATCATTAAAATATTAGTTATATTAACTTCCAGTTCAGTGTTCATAGCCCTCAGCGGTTGTTTAAAAACCTTTTTTTCCTTTTCTTTATATGGCGTACCCTTATCTTACCCACTTTTAATAGCTACTTTTCTGGTGATCTACTCGGTTTACGGGTTAAACAAGATAACTGACACCAAAGAAGACCAGTTAAATGCACCCGAGAGATCAAAAATCATCTCCAGTCACCTGAAACTGTTCAAGTACACCACATTTTCCTCCCTTATCCTGTCCCTGATCATTGGAATTCTCCACAGCTGGAAAGTGTTACTGGTGCTCATTTTCCCATTGATAGCTGGTTTAATATACAGCATAAAATTTCACCCCCGTATACCGCGCTTGAAAGATATATATGCCGTGAAGAGCTTCACTGTTGCTTTAAGCTGGACTGTGGGTAACACCTTCCTGCCGGTAATAGGCCACCGTGTGGATTTCATCCTCATGGGCCTGGTTTTTTACTTCTTTTTCATTAAAAGTTTCATTAACACTGTGCTTTTCGATCTCTTGGATCGCAAGGGTGATAAAAAGAGCAAGACCATAACCATACCCGTAGTTATGGGCAAGTCCCGCACCATTCAATTACTTCTAATTCTCAACACCACCCTGATCCTGGTTATTCAACTGGCACTGGCCTTTAAACTCCTGCCAGTGTTCATCATACCCCTGATTTTTTGCACGGTCTACGGTTACCTTTACATATTTTACTTTTCTCGCCAGGAAAACCGTTTAGAAATGGATATCCTGGTGGATGGTGAATGGATACTGGTGGCATTCATCACCATACTGTTGGTGAAGTTATAGAATACCAAATCTCACAAAAAATCAGAAATAAACAGAATACCACACTCCTAAAAATTGGAAATTAAACCAAACATCAGATAATCATAAAAATTGGAAATTAAAC
The DNA here is from genome assembly GCF_003491305.1 of Methanobacterium sp. BAmetb5. Classification (NCBI taxonomy): domain Archaea; kingdom Methanobacteriati; phylum Methanobacteriota; class Methanobacteria; order Methanobacteriales; family Methanobacteriaceae; genus Methanobacterium; species Methanobacterium sp. BAmetb5. Next base: position 170,088 of record NZ_CP022706.1, on the reverse strand, counting down.
CGAACATCAGATCGTCACAAAAATAGGAAATAAAACAGAATATTAATAGTTATGAAATTAGAATGCCCAAACTAGCCATAACTATTTTCCTTGAATTTTATACGAAAAATGGTTCCATCCTGGCTATCCAATTCCAGTTCACCATCGATCTGTGCCGTGAGACTGTTCACCAGTAACATGCCCAGACTGTCACTCTTCTTTAAATTAACATCATCAGGGATTCCAACTCCATCATCACCGGCTTCCAAGTAGTATTCATCACCCTTTTTATGGAAGTTTATCCACACTACCCCTTCACGGCCAGGGGGAAAGGCATATTTGAGACTGTTGGTGATGATTTCATTAATTATAAGGCCCAGTGGCACGGCGTAATCCACATCAACCATAACATCCGGAATATCCATTTTAAGCTCGATTTTCTGTTCCGTACGGTAAGTATCGAAAATATCCCTGACCAGGGAACGGATATAGTCCGAGAAATCAACACTTTTAAGATCATCAGAACGGTACAATCTCTCGTGGATAAGTGCCATGGAACGGGCCCGGGTTTGGCTCTCTTTAAAAACCTCCCTGGCAGCTTCATCTTTAATCTGCCTTGATTGCATGCTGAGGAGGCTGGATATAATCATTAAATTATTTTTGACCCGGTGGTGTATCTCTTTCATCAGCATTTCCTTATCCTGGAGCAGGTGGTTAACCTGAACAGAGAGCTGGCGAGTCTGGAGCAGTACCTTAACCCGGGACTGGAGCACCATCTTGGTAATAGGGACAGTTATAACCTCATCAAAACTGGTCCAGACATCTTTCTGCACCTTTAAAAGGTCATTAGGAGATATGACCAGGAGATATGGTAAAAATAGGGGTGCCTCATTTTGTTTTCTTAATTCCATTTCTTCCCTTTTGGCTGCCCAGCGGGCTAAGTCCATAATCCACAATCCAAGACCATCACCCTCATCAGGAATCTCTGATTCATGGTATATTATGTTATAATCTTTTCCCAGGAGTTCTCCAACCATTACACTGTTTTTAGTGTTAACCATTGATATTAAGATAGTTTCCTTTGACTCCACTGACATCACCCGCTTTCCCTAATCCTGAATCAAACTTTTAATTAAATGTAAAAGTTCTTTGACAGCTAGAGGTTTGACTATGACTCCTTTAGCACCATAAATAAGGCCCTGTTTTTCCACAGCATGGTGATGTTGCGGACTTAAAACCAGAAAGGGGATATCTGCACTGCGAAGGAGTTCACAGGAATCCCAGACACTGCGGTTAAAACCAGTTATATCCATTAACACCAGGTTTATATCCTGCTGTCTGGTTTGAACTTCCCGGTCCAGTGATTCCAGGTCCCGAGAACCCACAACTTCATATCCTTCCTCACCCAGAATTTGATTCAAAATGTCCAAATTTCTCTGGTTACGATTTAAGACCAAAATAGTGGGGTTTTTTGGCATTTTATCATTCCCTGTCATTTCTGGAAAATTCTAAGTCTCCACTGAGTATTCCCTTAATATCTAGGGGTGGTCCTACCCTAATTCCGTACTGAGTAATCTGTAATTCGCGGATGTTCTTTTCAAAGTCACTTAAACGTTTTTTAAGTACACCAATGGCTTTTCTCAGTTCCCCGCCCTGTTCGAAGTAGCGAAGGAATACCATATTATCCGCCAGATAGCTGATACCAATTTCAGTTATCTTTAGATCTCCACTGAGATTTTCCACCTCGTTGATCAAGATCACCGTGACTCCAGTGTGGGTCATGTACTTGGCCAGGGAGTGCAGGTGGCTTACCGGGTCTTCGCCTCGCAGGGAAAGGTTGTAACCCGAGGTACTGTCGATCATCACGATTTTAGAGCCATTTTCATCCACTTCATTCCGTACCAGCTGGGCGAATTCTTCCGGGGAATAGCGCAGGGGTTCCACCGGCACCACCGAGAGCATACCGGTGTTGATCATGCTCTTTACCGGAATGTTAATGGATTCACAACGGTTAATCAAGTTAGATTCACTTTCTTCAAAGGTGTAAACCACGGAACGTTCACCTCTACCAGCGGCTTCCTTCATAAACTGGATTCCCACCGTGGTTTTACCCACTCCACTGGGTCCACTGATTATGGTGGTGGTGCCCCTTTCAATACCCCCGTGAAGGAGTTCATCCAGTTCTGGAACTCCCGAGGATATGGTTTCATGGGTTAATTCCTGTTTCTGGACAGTGGGTCGCAGTCGGGGGTATATTTTAACACCACTGCGGGTTATGCGCATGGAATGCACACCGAACCTGAATCCTGATCCTCGGAATTTACTTATAGATATACTTCGACCTTCTTTGAAGAATTCCAGGTTTATTATACCGTCACACATGAACTGGAGGTCATCATCCGGGTCCTGTTCACTGAATTCTGAGGTGAAAAGTACGGTGGCCCCGTTATCCGTTAAAAAACGCAGGAATGATAGGGCCTGTTTTCTGAACTGAAATTCATCTGTGGATAGATATCTGAACTGAGTTATGGGATCCAGGAACACCCTCACTGGCTGCAATGACTGGACCTTTTCGATTATGGTGTTGGTGGTTGATTCCCGTTCCACTTCTGCTGGTGAGAATATATCGTAGGCTTCCTGTTTGGCAAAGAAATCCTCGTCAGGACTGAGATCTAAAAAATCAATACCCTCAGTGTCAAAGCCCATGGCCTGGGCATTACTGATCACCTGTGGGGTGGGCTCACCCATGTTTATGAATAGAACTTTCTCCTTATTTTTCACTCCTTCCGTTAAAAAGTGCATTCCCAGGGCTGTTTTTCCAGTTCCTGGTAAACCCCTTAGGAGATATGAACGCCGGGGTACAAATCCACCCATTAATATCTCATCAAAACCAGGGATGCCACTGGATAACTTCTCTTTTGTTTTCTCTGTATTTTTCACTTATATCCCCATCTCAATATTTAGATTCTTGCTTAAATATTGAATTCACTTAAACATAAAATTTAGGATCATTTTGGTGAATCATTTCACAATACAGGTTGGAAATCAACTCGGAGGATGATTTAGAAAATATTTAACTCCAATTTAAACCTATTTCACCTATTAAACCATTTAATAATCTATTTTCCAATTTTCCAAGTGAAAAAACATACCGGGACTTCGATCTTAAAAACATTAACCATTACTATGCCTGTAAAAAAAACCTTTTTAAAGTAAGATAAAATAGTGATTAGCCGGGAAATGGTTAAAAAAAGTAGGATATTGATGGAAAAAATAATTAAAATAATGAGGTGGATAATTCTGAAATTAGGGATGAAAATATAAAAATAAATCCCTAATTTCACGCCTTTAGCCCGGCAACCTTACCCGCAAAGGCCTGCAGTACTTTTTTGGATAGTCCTTCCACGAATTTCAGGCTACCGGCACATTCGTGGCCTCCACCATCAATACCTGCTTCGGGTATTTCCACCAGGAGTTCCTGAATTATGGTGTTGAGGTTGAAACCGAATATCTCATTCACGGCATCGGTGGCCCGTATAACTCCAAAGTCTGGGCCGTAGGCCAGGGTGATAATGGGTGTTTCTTCCCCGTGTTTCTGGACCATGCTGTCGTGGACAAAGCCACAGGTCTTACCGGGAGCAGGGAAAGTGAATTTATGGGCGAACTTCTCCACGTCCAGAACACTGAATATAATTCCGTTGGGGAACTTCTGGGTCTTGAGATTTGGCAGGGCTGCGGCCAGCTGCCATTCCACACGTCTTTGTGACTCTTTGTAGAGTGCATCCACCAGTTTGGTGTGTTTTTCCCTGTTACCCAGTCCCAGTATGGTGTCCATGATTCCCCGGCCATTCATGAAGCGCAGGAAAAATGCTTCAAAGTCAATGGCCGTGGCGATCCTGTCCAGGTCTTCCAGGTCGTAGCCTTTTTCCTTGGCCAGGTCGATGTACCACTGTGCTTCTGGTGAGCGGGCGTGGTCACCCACTGCTGCTATACCCGGCAGGTGGAGGAGTCTATCCTTTACCTCGGGGTTGATCATCTGGGCCAGTTCCACGGCCAGGGCCCCGGCAGTGACCTGGCTGTCTCCTCCTTCCAGGTAGGGGTTCACGTGGACATCAACGTAGTCATCTACGGCTACCCGGCCATCGGTGACCTCTCCCGGATAGTGGTGATCCACTACCACCACTTCAATGTCGTATATCTTAACCTTCAACAGGGCCAGGATGTCCTCTTCGGTGGAACCGTTATCCATAAGGACCAGTAATGGTAATTTCTGTCCGTGGCGTTCCAGGTCTTCCAGGGCAAAGCTCAAGTCCTTCACCACATCTTCGATCTCGTAGAAGGGTGCTTTGCTGGGAGAACGGCGGAAGTAATGCCATTCTGCATCGTTGGCCGGGTTGATCTCCTGCAATAGGGGGATGACTGCCTTTTCCACAGCCACACCGGCACAGATACCATCGGCGTCAGCGTGGTGACGTACCAGTATACTGCGCCCGTCCATGATGGCTCGGCGGATGGCTTTAGCCGCAGCAACTAGGCGTGGTTGTAATTTCTGGATTATGGGTGCGTCCTGTATGAGCTCGGTGTTTTCTGGTTCTGCCCGCTTATCCAGGGCTTCATCGATACGTTGCCTGGCTTCGGTAGCGTCTGATCCATGGAGGCGCTCGATGCTCTCGGATTCTATCTGGATCTTACCTCCGTGGAGGGATACTTCCCCCAGTACTTCCACCATATTGTCGATGTTGATGTTGGGATAGACCCGTACTCCGGGTTCATCAAAGGCTGCGGCCCAGGTGATACCAGTTTCATCGGAGATGGTGAAGATGGTGGGTCCACTGGTCTGCTGGATCTGGACCACTTCTCCCACCAGGCACACATTCCTGCCCTTCATTTTAGGGGTGATATCGGCTATTCGGGTACGGGGCATTTCCTTTTTGAGTTTCACCAGTTCGTAAGCCCCTTTGATAGCAGCGGGTGCCAGGTCCACTTCTCCCCGGTGGTGTTTGATCTCCATGATCTGGACAAATAACTCCTCACCCACACTGTAGGGTGGGCTCCTCATACGCAGGAGGCCGTAAAGTTTCTTGGAGAGACTAACAAAAACACCGTAGTCTTCTACCCGGGTGATCTTTCCCTTGTAGTGTTCCCCTAACTCCAGGTCCTGTAGTTCTGAGGCAGGGTGCAGTATATACACCCGGGGTTTGTCCTGGCAGTCGTCACAGTAGTCTCCCTTTTCAATGGGTTTACCACATTTGGTGCACAGGTTGATTTCTCCTTTTCCCTGACATTCCGGGCATTCCTCGGTGACTTCCACTTCTCCTTTCCCACTGCATACACTGCAGGGGACTTCCTGTCCCTGGTCCAGTTGGAAGCGTTCTCTAGCTCCCCCGGAAAGGCCTTTTAGGTGGCCTTTAATATCTACTTCGTCGGAAACTCCCGTTCCGTGGCAAGCTTCGCATATCTTATAGCTCACCACCCGGCGTCCCTTCCCTTTACATTCTGAGCATGTTTTTTTCATGATTGTATCCTCAAAAAAATAGTTATGGTAACTTAGTTTTCGTGAAAACTTATTATGATTTTATAGGAAATTTAGTTGGTTTAATTTGATTATAGTTAAATTAATTTTGTTTTAGTTCTAATTCATTTGTTTAAAGTTTAATTAATGCATTTATAGTTTTAATTTAATTCATTTGAAGTTTAATGCATAATTATAGTCTTATTCAATCAACATATGACTTTATAAATTTATTCACTCCCGGATACGAATAAAACTTAATTCAACAATCTATTTCAGTAAAAAGAAAAGATTTATGAATCATTTAAATTTAGAGGGGTTCTGCTGTACTATCTCTTCCCTCTGTTTCTGGTACACCTGGGAAGCGTCCATGAACTGGTTGGCATTGTCCACATGGGTGTTGGCAGTTCTGGTGTCATTGCGGGCAAAGAGGGGGATGGCAACCTTCAACTGGTTGGTGGCGTTGATCTTGGCATCCAGTTCCTGGAGGGTGATCTGCAAGTAAGTAACGTAAACCTGATCCTGGAGATTCTTAGCGTATATCAATGCCTCCTGGGTGGATGTTCTAGCATCACTGAACTGGGATGAGGCGTTGTCAGCCTGTGACTGGGCAGCTTCGTACTGGTACTTGTTGGTACTGGTGGCAGCCTGGTTGAAATAGGTGTCACCGGAGGATATATGGTCGTTTATGGTGTCGGTTAACTGATCTATCTGGGAGACTTGAGTGCCTAAACACCCGGATAGAGAAACAATCACCAATACCAGGGCGAATATAATGATTACTTTACGCATAACACACCTGCACAGTTTGAATTTATTTTCAATCCACCAATTATTTCTAAAATCCTGTGAATTTAATGATAAATCTAATATGTGTGGAATTACTTGAAATATTTGCCTATTAAAAGTGGAGATATCCCCATTATCTAGTTTGAATATAGATTTCAATAGTATTTGATTCCTTAAATAGTTTTAAACTAAGTATCATAAACCAGCAGTTTGAACTTAAAAACTATACAAGAAATATTTCATTTAATAATTACTTATTTTCCAGGTAAAAATGTGCTTCAAAGAAAAAATTTTTAAAAAAAAAGAGATTTCAAAGAAATAAAAAAAATAAATTGATCATGCCCCTTTAGATTTTCCCGGAGATTAGGACTTCCATAACCCGTGAATATTACAGTAACTCCGTATCTGGGTTACTGTATCCGAATCAGCGGGAAATTCTGCTTCGGGCTGGTCTCCAGGTTTTAGAAGCTGGACAAAAACCTGGTCACCCGTGGCTAGCTCCACCCACTCAATGTGGTGATTTTCCTCCATGGGATGGGCTACTTCTCCCACCTTAACCTTCACTCCCTGGGCTGTTTTTTCCATAATTGGCCGGTGTTTCAGGGCCCCGTCATCATCCTGCCTTTCTTTCAAGAGTTCCATGGGCACTTCACAGCAAACCAGCTTACCCTGGCCGGCACACCGCACATTCACAATGTTTCCACAAATATCACAGCGATAGATCTGTCCTTTTTCCGTCATTTGAACCCTCAATGTTTTTTACCATACATTAATGTAAATTTTAATGTAAATTTTTTCCAAATGTAGATTACTACTTTTAATGTAAATTAAGTTTCAATTTGAAACCCCATGAGTGTATCTTTTTAATGTATCCCTGTTCTTGGTATAATTTTTAGAAAAAAAACAAAATATGATAATCCCCCAAATAGGGAATATTCATCCCCCAAAAAAAGTAGGGATTAATTACTGTGCTGGAAACCCTAGATTTTCCTTGTTTTAGTATTTTTCGCAGCGTATCATGAAGTATTCTGTGGGGTGGTCACAGGAGGGACATTTTTCTGGTGGTTGTTTTCCAGTGACTGAATATCCGCATTTAATACAGGTCCAGGTGACCATTTCATCTTTTTTAAAGAAGGTTCCGGCTTCGATTTCTTTTAAGACCTGGGTGTACCTTTCTTCGTGGTGGATCTCTGCGCGGCCAATGGAATTCAAACGCTGGGCAACGTCATCCAGTCCTTCTTCCTTAGCTACTTTAGCAAATTCTGGGTACATTTCACTGTTTTCGTAGTGTTCACCAGCGATGGCTGCTTTTAAGTTTTCCACGGTGTCTCCCAGGGTGAGGGGGGCTTCCGCTTCCACTACAATGGCATCATCATCCAGTGATGCGTCTTTTTTCAGGTTCTGGATCATCCTGAATAACCATTTCGCGTGTTCACGTTCGTTATCTGCAGTTTCCAGGAATATTTTCTCGAGTTCAGGGTACCCATCCTTTTTAGCCTGTTTAGCATAGAAAGTGTACCTGTTTCTAGCCTGACTTTCACCAATAAATGCTTTTGTAAGGTTTTCTAAGGTTTTTTGCATTATTGACACCTCATGTTATATTTAGGCCCCCAACTTTATATAAATTTTTATCATTAATGAAATTGAATAATACCCTCATTAAAGTTGCTAATCACTGAAAGGAGTGCGTTATCATTGATTATATGTTATGAGAGTGTGGAAAGGTTATTTAATATTCCTTCTCACTTTTAACCAACCTATTTATTACCTATTAATCATATAATAAAAAAGTAGATGCTTTTAATGTGTACAACCTCCATAAGTGGTTAAATTTGTGCTACAGGGTTTTAGAGGGGTTTGTTCCCTGGAACATACTAACACTAACTCTTTAAAGACCGGTCATTGTCGATTTAGATTCCAAACTAAGGGAATGGTTCCCATGGATCAGGATACAAGGGACGATTTTGAACCCTTTAAACTAGAACACCTACCTCGAGAAGAGGATGAAGAACAGCTTTCCATCTATTTAAATCGAATACGAAAATTTAAATCTTTTTCTAAAATTTTAGCAATAATGGTAATTATTCTGGGAGTTATGGGGGTCCTGGGATGGTTTTTCAATGTACCCCTGCTCCGGGGAGAATACGGAGGGGTCATTGGAATAAAGCTCAACACCGCCATCCTGTTCATACTGGCAGGTTCCGGTGTTTATCTTTTGAACCTTAAATTAAAGGGGAAACAGGTACTAATTACGCGAATATTAGGCATTATCATATTAGTATGGGGAACTTTAACCATCTTTGAATATATCAGTGGGACAAACCTGGGCATGAACTACTTATTCAGCAGTATACTACCAAATAACAGCATTTTAGCCAAAAGCAGACTGGCCAGCAGTTTGAACTTTATTCTAATAGGCGCTGCCCTTCTCATGGCCAGTTATAAATTTAAAATTCGTTATGTGCAGATTATCGCATTTTTTTGCGGTTTTTTAGCCTTTTTTGGATTGTCTTCTTACCTATACGGGAGTAGCTCTGACTATCTCCTGGACCTCATGGCCCAAATGGCTTTTATGACATCCATAATACACATAATTCTCTCGTTGAGTATACTGTGCCTCTGCCCGGACCATTCTTATATGGGAAGGATAACTGCCCAGAATTCCGGTGGTTACATGGCACGACGCTTGCTACCCGCGGCTCTTATGGCGGTGTTCCTGATAGATCTGTTAATAGTTAGTGGAGAAAGATTCAACATTTACAGTGCTTACTTTGGGAATATATTCGGAATTATACTGGCTTTAGCATTTTTAACCATAGTAATTATCTGGAACGCCAAAATGCTCAATAAAATGGATCGTCAAAGACAAGAGTCCAATCGTCATCGTCTTGATCTTAAAAGATTCTACGAAAACCTGGTGGAGGGTATTAACGAGGGGATATGGGTTACGGATAAACACGACCGCCTGTACTTCATGAACCGGGGAATGGAAGAAATAAGTGGTGTTACCAGCCAACAGATGGAAGGCCTGCATATACTGGAGGATCTGCCTGATAATACCACTGATGGACTCAAGGATTACTACCGGAAATCAAAAGAAACCCTGAAACCAGTGCACTATGACTCCCTTCAAGCCACCAGCCCTAGTGGTCGTCAATCATATCAAAGTGGCTGGATCATACCCCAGCTTAAAGAGGGAAAGTTTAACGGAGCAATATGTACAGTTATCGATGAAACACTGCGTAAAGAAGCGGAAAATGCTCTTAAAAAGTCTGAAACATTTTACAGAACCATCTTTGAGAATACCGGTACAGCCACCATAATCATAGACCAGAACACCACCATAATCATGGCCAACAAACGCTCTGAATCCATGAGTGGGTACAGTGTGGATGAAATTGAACATAACTTAAGCTGGACTGATTTCGTTCACCCTGATGACCAGGAAAAAATGAAAACCTATCACCAGATGCGCCGAATGCCAGGGAAAGAGGCTCCCTCCGAATATGAGTTCCGCCTGCTCAACAAGGAAGGTGAAGAAAGACAGATACTGCTTTTCACTTCACTGATTCCGGGCACCACTGATAGTGTGGTTTCCATGCTGGACATAACCGAACGTAAGAAGGCTGAAAATGTTATTAAAAAATCTTTAAAAGATAAAGAACTTCTTTTAAGGGAGATCCACCACCGGGTGAAGAACAACATGCAGATCATAAGCAGTCTCCTGAATCTCCAGCGCAGCTACGTGGATGATGAGGAAGCCGATAACATACTCCAGGAGAGCCAGGGAAGGGTGAAGAGCATGGCCCTGGTTCACGAGAAACTGTACCAGACTGCTGATCTGGCCAAAATAAACGTGGGGGAGTACATAGAAAGCTTAACCATGAACCTGTTCCACAGTTACCGTACCAAGCCCGGTATAATGCTCAACCTGGATGTGGGAGATATCTACTTTAACATTGACACCGCCATCCCCCTGGGATTGATTATCAATGAACTGGTATCCAACTGTTTGAAGTACGCATTTGAAGACCAGAATAAGGGTGAAGTAGTTATATCCATCCGTAAAGTGAATATTGGCGAATTAGCTGAAGGAAAAGAAGTAAACAAAGCGAATGGAATAGGTGAAGGGAATTATTTCCTCCTGGAGGTTCGGGATGACGGGATGGGGTTACCCGACGATTTCGATATAGAACATACCAACACCCTGGGTCTGCAGCTGGTTAAAACCCTGGTATTGCAACTGGATGGTACCATTAAAATAATAAGAAATAATGGAACCTGTTTCCACATCATATTCCAGGAGCAGAAGTACGTAAAGAGAATTTAATATAATTCCCTTAAAATGAAATTCATTAGAGGATTAAATCCTTTAATTAAATGATTCAAATATTATCATGATTAAATTGAATAATAAAGATAATAAAAACGATTTTTTTGAATTAAATACTTAATAGGATATTTTGGTATATTGATATAACAAAACTGTTCTGGCCATTATTTCTATTATATTGAATCTATGCTTATATTGAATCCATATATAAAAACGAAAAGGTATTTCTATAATTAGCGAACCTATTTTTATCCAATGAAAACATTCCTATTAATGGAAATGAAATCCTTTTGTCAATTGAAGGTACAAATGTTAAAGTGCAGGACTATGATTTCTCCAGGGGGAAGGTAAAGTGAAACTGAACACACCACTCCAAAGGATGGTAACCGGGCTTATTCTGGTGGCTGCTCTGGCAGTACTATGCAGTAACTACGCCATAGAATACGAGTACCATCAGAAATACCCATCTTACGGAACCATACTCTCAGATTATCCTGAGGGAGAGGTGGTAAATGTCGGTGGGACAGTTACCAGCACCAGTTCCAGCCAGTTCCAGATCCTGGAGAACTACCACGGTCAAAACATTAACCTGAATATCAACAGCTCCACCCCTGTAAACCTGGAGGACCAGGTGTCAGTGGTGGGCGTCTTGGGGCCTAACCACACCATCATCCAGGTGGAACGAGTGGAGGTCAATGAATACTGGAAGTACCTCTTCCTGTTGCTCCGTTCCTTCCTGGCTGTAATCCTCCTGATTTTCATATTCTACCATTACTGGTCCTTTGACTGGAAAAGTTTCGAGTTCCGGAGGCGGTAAGCATGCCAGACTGGATAGTTCACCTGGCAGTGGCCTGGAGTGTGTGCCGTATACTCAGCTTCCGATACCCTCAGTTTAACCCGGCCAACACTGTTCTGGTCATGGTGGGATCCATCTTCCCCGACGCCATTAAAATATCCATACTAGCCGAACTAGTGGGATACGATGTGTGGGACTATATCTACGTGTTCCACCTCCCCCTAGGTACATTTTTACTGGCAGGAATCGCCGCCTTACTCTTCAGGGAGAAAAAAAGCGCCTTCCTATTTTTATCCATGGGAATAGTAACCCACTACCTCCTGGACCTGCTCCTGATACAGGTGGGATATGGTATGGCCCTCTTCTATCCCCTAAGCTGGACTGGGTTCACCCTGAACCTGGTCCCCAACGATGATTACTACATAACCATCGTGGCCCTGTTTATAGCTCTGATAGTTTACTTGGTGTCAAAATGGGTGAAAAAAAGAAGTTTAACCATTAATACACTGCAAAAACCTAAGTAACACTGGAAACCTTAAAAACCCACTGAAACCCTACTATTCATCATTTTTTAAAGGGTTTCCATAATCCTCTTCAGCAAAGGTCAAAGTGAAGGAGGTACCCTGGTTGGTGTCCAGTTCCATCTCACCATCCACCTGGTCAGTAAGGGTATCCACCAGGCGCATGCCCAGGGAATTGGTTTTTCGAAAGTCCAGGCCTTCAGGGAATCCCACCCCAGTATCCGCTACCTGGAATATGTAGTGGTCATTGGCTTTATGGAATTTAACCGATATTTCACCATCTTCACCGTGGGGGAAGGCATGTTTGAGGCTGTTAGATACCAGTTCATTGACGATTAGGCCCAGGGGGACAGCGGTGTTGATATCCAGGGGCACGTTACCCACATCCATTTTCAGTTTGATGTTGTCCCGGATAACGTATGTCCGGAAGAGTTCCTGGGTGAGGCTGGTGATGTACTCCCCGAAGTTTATGCACTTGAGATCCGTGGAACGGTACAGCATGGAATGAATGAGGGCCATGGACCGGGCCCGGTTCTGACTCTCTTTGAAAACCTTCCGGGCGGCCTTATCCTCAATATACTTGGATTGCAGGTTGAGGAGGCTGCTGATAACCATGAGATTGTTTTTAACCCGGTGGTGTATTTCCTTAAGCAATAGTTCCTTTTCATCCAGGGACTTGCGGAGCTGTTCCTCAGCCTGTTTACGGCGGGTTATATCCCTCAATATGGAGAGCACCATTTTCTCTCCACGGAGGTTGAATATATGGGCACTCACCTCCACTGGTATCTGGTGACCATCACTGGTGAGGTTGATCGCCTCAAAGGTGGCACTCCCCTCCTGGAGAAGGTCCCACAAGCTCGGTTCTTCCCTAGATTCAACTTCAATATCTCTGGGAGTCATCTTCAGAAGCTCGTCCCGGGTGTACCCCAGGCTCTGGCAGGCCACGTCGTTAACTTCCACAAACTGGCCACCAGTACCATCACCGGTAAGGGGGTAAAGGAAAATGGAATCATTGGCATTGTTAAACAGTTCCCTGAACTTTTCCTCACTTTCCTGTAGCTTCAGTTCCATTTTTTTACTGGTGGTAATGTCCCGGGAAATAGTGGAGGCCCCTACCACCCGGCCCAGGGCATCCTTAATGGGGGAGACACTGAGGGAAATATTAACCAGGGACCTGTCTTTCCTGCGGCGTAGTGTCTCGTAATGAGTGATCCTTTCCCCATTTTTGATCCAGGCCAAAATCAGAGATATTTCATCGCTGTTGTAGGGTGGTATCATCATAAAAACACTGCTACCCAGTGCTTCATCAGCAGAAAATCCGTATAACTTCTCGGCAGCTGGGTTCCAGCTTAAAACCGTGCCATCCAGATCCAGACCTACAATGGCATCCTCAGTGTGCTCTACTATAGATTTAATATAGTTTAATTCATCATGGGTTTGGGACAACCTTCTTTCGGTTTCTTGAAGCCGGCTCTGGAGTTCTTCACGGCTTAAATCTGGATGTTTCATATTAATAACTCGTGATAACTAACTAATAAAGGGATTTTTCTATAGGGTTTTATCTTTAACCTTTTATTTGATTATTTCGGCCACAATATTAACTTTTTACACCTCAAAACTTTACCGGTTTATAAACCACTACTCCTACCCGGAGGAGGGTTTAAGGGAAATATTTATGAGAATTAAGGGAAATATTATATGAGATTGAAACTGAATAAGATAACCCTAAGGTTCATAAAAAAAAATTCAATTACAGGATTTGATAAACATGAAAGGAATCATTCTCGCCGGCGGATCTGGAACCCGGCTTTATCCCATTACTAAAGCAGTTTCCAAACAGTTACTACCTATTTACGATAAACCAATGATATATTATCCCCTTTCCGTGCTCATGCTGGCCGGTATAAGGGAAATACTCATCATCTCCACCCCCCGGGACTTGCCACAGTACCGGGACCTTCTGGGTGATGGCAGTCAACTGGGAGTTTCCTTCTCTTACGCTGTTCAGGAAGAACCCCGTGGACTGGCCGAAGCCTTTATAGTTGGTGAAGAGTTCATTGGTCAGGATAACGTGGCCCTGGTCCTGGGAGATAATATTTTCCACGGCCACCGTTTCAGTGAGATACTGCAGAGGGCAGCCTCCCTGGAGGAAGGGGCCATCATATTCGGTTACTACGTCCGGGACCCGGCAGCTTTCGGTGTTGTGGAATTCGATGAAGACGGTAATGTACTGTCCCTGGAAGAGAAACCAGAACAACCAAAATCCAACTACGCCATACCCGGGCTTTACTTCTACGATAACAGTGTGGTGGAGATTGCCAAGGGAGTGGAACCCTCTGACCGGGGAGAGTTGGAGATAACCTCGGTTAACGAGGAATACCTTAAAAGGAAACAGCTGAAGGTGGAACTTTTAGGAAGGGGCATGGCCTGGCTGGACACCGGAACCCATAACGGACTCCTGGAAGCCAGTAACTACATTGAAGCCATCCAAAAAAGACAGGGATTCTTCGTGGCCTGCCTGGAAGAAATAGCTTATAACAATGGATGGATTGATGCTTCCACTGTCCTTAAACTGGCCGAAACCCTTAAAAAAACTGATTACGGTAAGTACCTGGTTGAACTCATTATCGGTGAACTGTAAATAAGCATTTTGTGAATAAAAAATTAAAATATTAATTCTAAATTTAGTACCATACGTTCTAATAATGGTACTCATATCTTTTTATTTTAACCAGTTTGATCACTGATATAAAAAATAGGGGCTTTTAAACCCCAATAACCGACTGGATCAATGCCTTTTCCTCCGGGTTCTCCAGGTGGAAGGCATGCCACACCAGGTTGTAACCAATCCAGATAATGCGCCCCTTACCTATCTTCTGCTCCCCGATGAGTATGTTACCATTGGCAGTGACCAGTGGCTGGATCTGGGACTGGTTAGTGGGTTCATAATGGGCCCCGTACCATGTCTCTCCATCGGACAGGAATGGGGAAAACTTAACAGTGTCGGGTTCTATTTGGGGATTGGGCTCCAGGCTTTTCCTGGTGATTATGGTGTTCATGAACTCCGCATTGTCCAGGTTGTAAAAGGAGCCTTCCAGGTTCCCGGAAGCATCAATCACCAGGATGCCCCCGGATTCCACGTACCGGGTTAATAATTCTTCCGCTTTTTCCTGATCATTCCATTTGAAGTTATAAAGGAGGAGGTAGGGATATTTCTGCAGTTCTTCCAGGGAGTGTGAGTCTATTTCTGTGGGTTTACCCCGAACTACCTGGCCCAGATTCTCGTATATAACATAAGCCTTGAATCCCAGAACCTCGTCAATGTAATTCTGCCAGTTCTGCCCAATATAAAGCATTTGAGTTTTGTTTTCAATTTTAGAGGGGTCTTTCTGGTAGATGAACACTTCTCCAAACTGTGCCACCTGGGGGTAGGCCTCTAAATTCAGTGATTGTGTAGCTATGTAGTAATCGATGTTATTCTTCTCCAGTTCATGGGAAATCAGTTCAGTGGTGTTCCAGGTGGGCTGTTTATCCATATAGGTCCTTAAATACCATACCATCCCTGGCCACTGGTTGGATCGGATTTTCTTGGTACTGTACTGGGGATCATGCTCTTTCAACCAGTCGGCAGCCAGTTTCAGATTATCGGCCGTGTACTTGTTCCTTAAAAGGTCCGTGGAATTGACAATAAAAGGGGTATCATCCGGCTGGGAAATGGCCGACAGGTACTCCTGGTTATCATTCAGTGAGTGATCCAGACCCGTCAGATAGGTGGTGGTGGAGAGCAGGGCCACCATTAAAAGTAAAAGGGGTAGGATGTAGCGGGTGAGGTTCAGCTGGCGGTAATTGATTTTCACCTTCCCGGCTATCTGGTTCAAGCCCAGGATCAGGAAATACACCAGGGCCGGGGCCATGGTGATGAAATAGCGGTCCACTTTCTGTGCATACTGGGCATGGACTATGAACTGGGCCATGAACCAGGCCACAAAGAGCAGGTCCAGGTCCAGCTTCTCCTTACCCCTCATAAGATCGTAGGCCACATAACAGATCAGGACCACCAGGCCAATGCTGGCCATGCTGCTGATTTTACTGAAGGTAAAGATGAACCCTAAAAGTAAGACCACCAGTAAGAGGGTTTTGAACTTGGCAAAGGAAGAGTCCAAGTGGAACTTATGGCCTTTAACCAGGTTATAAAGGTAGATCACTGCCCCGATAACTATTATCAGCAGGAACAAATAGTAAATCTGGTTGTGGAATTGTCCCGGGATCGATACAAAGAGATCCATAGTTTTTAAATAATATAAGGAGTCTGCCGAGTAGGCGGCCAGTCCGGAGACTGATTCTGATTGTATGCTCAACAGGCTGGTGATGGTGACAAAGGGATCCCCGGTCTTTTGATACATGAAGAGGAGGTAGGGGATTATAATCAAAACACTGCCCAATAATCCCTTTAACATTTTTTTAAGGTGTCGCAGATAGTTACCACCCATCAGAATGTATAGAATGATGGGGAACACTACAAACCCTGCGGTGAAACGGGTGAGAAAAGCGATCATGGCCAGGGGAAAGGCCAGGTAGAAATAGCGGGGATTCTTCTTCACCGCCAGGACAGTGGTGTAAATAGCCCATATGGAGAATGAAACCGCCGCAATGTCCAGATATCCCACTCCCAACCAGGCCAGTATCACCGGGAAGGAAATGTACACTGCACAACCAGCCAGACTTTCCAGGGAATTGAATCTGAGCCGGAAAAGATGGTAAAGTCCCACTACCCCCATTATAAATATGATTCCATCCACCAGGTAGATGGCCAGCTCCGAGACAAAACCTGCCCGGAACAGCAGGGAAGTTAAGAAGGGTAGGAATGGTGAACGGTCCAGTTCAATGTAACCCGTACCCATACCTGCATATTCCAGGGCATTATCCAGGAAAGCATAGGTATCCCAGAATGGTCCTATGCTCATTTGCAGTTTAAGACGATAATACACCACTAAAAACAGGGTGATCACCAGGATAATCAGGCAGATGAGGTTCAGTCCATGGGAACGGATGAATTTCAGATGGTTGATTTTTGTCAAAACAATCGCCCGGGTGATTTTATTTAATTTTTTTAGATGAGGGGATAAATATAACTTGGCGTTCTTACCCATTAGTATTAATGTTCAGACTAAACAATATTCGTAATAGAAATATATTTAAGAAATATTTAATCAACTAAAGTATTGATAAATTAATCACCTGGTGGATATGTTTTATGAATTATAAATTAAAATATCCTGACATGGAAGTGGCCCCTGGCACCAATCTACTGCTTCTGGGGGATCTTTTTTCCGGCAAGGATATTTTTTCCAAGGATTTCATTAAAGAGGGACTCAAGAATGGTGAGGCCTGTATTTTCGTCTCAACCAACGACCCCATACAGGATACCCTGGAGGAGTTTAAAGACTACGATATTGAGTTACTGGGGATGATCAACTGTATGTCCTCTCGATCCGACCTGGCCAATGATTACCCCCATGAGGACCAGATACGCTTTGTTGCCAGCCCCACAGAACTGGCAAGCATCATGGCTTATATCAATGAATTCCTGGACATTTTAAGAAACAGAGAAGTCCCAGGTATAAGGATAGTCTTTGACTCAGTTTCCACCCTGTTGATGTACTCCAACCTGAAGACCATATACAAATTCCTGCACGTACTGACCAACACAGTCAAGGCCCAAAATGCTGTCTTCCTCATGACCATGGAGGATGGAGTCCACGACCGGATTGAGATAAGCAGCCTGGAAAGGTTAAGCCAGGGTTTGATAACCATGGCCCAGGGTGAAATATCGTTCAATGGTTTTTCCCGCCGGAAATTTGACTATGAAACTGAAGACGACCATATAATCATTACCGGGGAGAAATAGATTGCTTTTTTTTGTTCCGGGTAGAATTTTCTAATTCCTTAAAATAATTTCTTAATTCCTTAAAATAATTCACAAAACTCCTCTACTACTTTCTAAAATAACTTTGATCATTGGTAAGCCGGATATTTTTACGGGATGATACTTACTCCCTGGTGCTTATTGCAGCCTAATGATCTGATATTAGTAACACATTTATAGAAGTAACCAATAAATTGACACTTATAAACAATATTAGGTTTATGAAAGGACACATAGTTCCATGATACTTGAATAACGGACTGAGTGAATAACGGACTGAATTTAAAAATGTACAAAAGATTACCAGTTATTATTATAATGGTTGCGATCATTTCTCTCTTAATGGTTGCCCCCACCTTTGCTGGAGAATACGGTGGATCCATAACCAGTTTAAATCCAGATAAGGCCAGTTACCCTAATCCTGGTGAGACCATAACCATAACCTGCCAGGGCGTTTTAACCGATACCAAAGGGCACGGTAAAACATTAAGCGGTTCACAGATCGTCTACCAAATCACCGATGGCTCGGGAAATGTGGTGGCCACCCATACTTCAACTTTGGGCAACATGGTAGAAGGGGGTACCTTTACCAATACCTGGCAGACCACCAACACCAATTTTCCAGTCAACGGGAGTTACACTGTCAGTGCCACCTGGTACGATGGCAGCAATCACTCCCCGGGACATGTGATTGACTCCCGGAGCACCACCTTCACCAGTATTCCTGCCCCCTGGATCATCGTGGCCATTGCCGGGTTCACCATGACCATTGCTGCCCTGGCCCGGAAGAAGAGATGGTGGCTTTCCTACTACCTGGTGGGTAGTGTGGCGGTGGTGGCCAGCCTCATGTCATTCTTCATTTTAACGGGCTACGACAGTTACGTTATGGGTGTTGAAGCCCAGTCCATGGCCTTGGTGGCCAGTGCCCTGGGGATGCCCGCCCAGTACCTGTCCCCCAACGCCTTCCTCTTCCCGGATCCCACCGGGTGGAGTATCTTTGGGATTGGCCTGGAATGCTCATCCATAATCGAAATAAGTGTTTTCATAGCTTTACTATTATTTTATCCCAGTTACAGTTGGAAAAGGAAACTAAAATACGCCACTATAGGTGCGGTGGCCACTTACCTGGCCAACATAATCCGCATACTGACCATAGTACTCATAGTCTCTGTATTCGGGAAAACATCCATTTACCTGGCCCACGCCATTGTGGGTAAAATCGTCTTCTTCGTGCTCATCGTTATCCTCTACTGGTACCTGCTGACCAAACCCACCATGGGCCAGGTCCGAAAGAACATTAAATCAGGTAAGTTCTAGTACGCAAATAGGATATAATCTTTTATAAACACTTTAAAAAAAGAATAACCCATTATAACTGAATCAGTTAAGAAAAATTTCACATGAAAAAAAATGGACGGACATAGAATAAAATGCAGGATCCAAGCTGGGTAGTTATTCTGGTCTGGGGAACATGGTTACTGTTAACCATAATCATCGACGGGGTGCCCATACCCTTCAAGCTCTATTTCTCCAAGAAGACCAGACGAAAAGTGGATAAAGGGGTGAAAGATGATGCCTTACCGAAGGTCAGCGTGGTGGTGCCCGCCCATAACGAAGAAGGAACCATCGGCATCTGCCTTGAATCACTGGTAGAATCAGAGTATCCAGATGGTAAGATGGAGATCATCCTGGTGGACGATGGTTCCACTGATGGCACCCTGAACAAGGCCCGGTTATTCGAATCCAAAGCCGAATCCCATGGTAAAAAGCTTAGAATCATTGCCAAACCCCATACAGGTAAGGTTCAGACCCTGAACACCGGTCTCAAGAAGACCAGGGGCACTATCATCATCACCATTGATGCCGATGCCAAGATGGCCCCGGATGCCATCCACAACATAGTGGTGCCCTTTGTCCAGGAACCGGAGGTTGGTGCCGCCACCGGTTACATTGAAATCATGGTACCGGAGTCCGGTATGGGTTTTGGTAAAAACACCAGAATAACACCAAACTCCATTCGCAACATCATCCCGATAGATGGCTTCCATGACATTGAGGTCATAACCCACTTCCACGAAGATACTAGCATCGACGATGCCACAATCAGCAAGATCGCCATCACACCACCTGGATCCGGGGATGTTACTTCCAGCATTCAGGTGCGAAAATATGAGGGTGAGAAGAATGGGTTGCTGGAAACCTTCTTCTCCCGCTGTGAATTTTTGGAGTATATAACTGCCTTCAACTTCGAGCGGAGCTACCAGTCCTTTGCAGGCTCCATCTATTCCATGTCCGGTGCATTTTCCGCCTTCCGGCGTGAAGTGGTAGGTAAAGTAGGGGGCTACTGGCCCTTAACCGTGGCCGAGGACATGCACATGACCATGATGCTCCATAACCGCCAGGTGAGAATTGTCCACGTACCGGAGGCCGTGGCCTACGTGGACGCCATAACTGACTACGACACACTTTACAGCCAGAGGGTGCGCTGGGCCAGGGGACAGATAGAAGTGGCTTCCATGCAGGAGAAGCAGTGCCCCATTGGCCGGGAAGATATTTCACTCCGGGACATGCTGAGTATTGCCTGGCAGGATAAAAGCCTGGCCATGGTGGGGAAATATATCACCACCAAGCTATCTAACCGGGTCCAGAGGCTCAAACAGTGCACCTACCGTTCCTTCAACTTCATGGGCTTGCAGAGGATCCTATTGGTGGACCACACCATTGCCTTCCCGCGACTGTTGTGGGTGTTTGTACTGGCCCTTTTCCCCATACTGGGACTTTACCTGTACATAATACCCGTGGTGGCCCTGCTCCTCTATGCTTTCTACGTGGCCATCGACACCGTGGTCATTGTCTTCGTCTACCAGAACTCCCCGGAAACCACCCGGAACAACATTGAACGCTACTTCCCCTTCATCTTACTCCTGCCCATTTACCGGCTGATGACCTTCTTCTTCCGACTTTCCGCCTTCCTGCAGGTTCTGAAGGAACCCTCGGACTGGGCAGTGGAAGGGCCGGTTAACGGGTTTAAAAACGGAGTGAAGGAAGCTAAAAACGAGGCCGCCGCTGCCAAGGAATCCGTGGTTACCGCCATATTCAACTTAGCCGAATCCCGGAACATAAACCTGGAAAACTTCCTTAACCCGGGCCGGAAGGGGAAATAAGTTCTCTTTATTATTTTTTCCATAAGTACAGTAAATCATCAAGTGAACCTAAATACACTAGTTACCCTAAGTACACTAAATCATCAAGTGAACCTAAATACACTAGTTACCCTAAGTACACTAAATCATCAAGTGTATCTATCTACACAAGTGACTCTAAGCTTTTTTTTGCGTGTATCGATTACTTAATCCACTAATTTTTAAAAAAGTCTTTAAAATGAAATTTAAAAAAAAATGGAAATAATTTTTGAAAAAAAATTGTAACACCTATCAAATCTATCCCATAGGGGGCGGTTTGATAAATAAGGATAACAGGAACCCTACAAACAGGAGTAATGCAGTTGACAGGAAGGCAAACTGCATTCCCTGGGCCCCAGAGTAAAGGGTGAGACTGAGGAGGTTGTGATCCTTCTCTATGCTGGTAGCATTGGGGTGTATCACCTGGTCCACCCAGGAGTAAATATCCTGGTTCAGGATTTGCTGGTCCTGGTACTGAGGGTACTCCACCGGGAGGGAACTGACCACACTAAAATAGACAGCTATGAAGAAGATAAGCCCAATCAGGACCGTTCCAATGGAGGATCCCACGTTGTTGAAGGTGCTGAGAATCCCCGAACCATCCGCGTACTGGGACTCATCCAGACTGGAGAGAATGATATTGTTGAGATTGGGAAGGGCCAGTCCCAACCCCGCTCCCAGGATAAAGAGGCCAGGGATAAGATGGTACATGGTTAGATTCACATAATCCAGGAATACCATGTACAAGGTTAAAATGGCCACCATGGAAACCACAAAACCAATAGACACCATGTGGTTGTGTTTCAGGTACTGGGTCAGCTTGTTAGCGCTGAGGGAGAAAATTAGACTCCCCAGGGGTGCCGCCAGGAGTATAAGGCCAGTGGTCAGGGCATCGGTCTGCCAACGGGTCTGCACGTAGAGGGGAACCAGGTAGAAGATACCGGCCTGGATCAGGGCCATGATCAGTATGGAAACCACCCCAAAGGTGAAGGGACGACTTTTGAGGATGTCCACATTCATGAATGATTTTTTACCCTGCCGGATGAGCTTCCTCTGGTAGAAGAAGAATATCACCAGGAGAATGACTCCGGTGATGATCATGGCCATGGCCACCGCAAATCCCACCGGGTTGATAATAGTCCCGGCATAGTTAAGCCAGGTGTAGGGGGTGTTTAACTGGAGTACACCAATGATAACGATTAATATCCCTGCTGCCGAGAGAAGGGCCCCCTTGATGTTGAGATCCGACCACTGCAGCACCTGGGGTGATTCAGTGAGGTGCCGGGACAGGAGGAGTATAGCCAGGACCACGATGGTTTCCAGTCCAAAACCCCATCTCCAGGAGTAGAAAGTGGTGAGGAACCCTCCCAGGAGGGGTCCTATGGCCACGGATACCGTGAAGACCGTGGCGGTGAATCCCAGGGCAAAGGTCCTCCGGGGTCCGGAGTAGGTGGAAGTGATTATGGAGGAAGTGGCAGGTAGCATGAGAGCTGCCCCGAATCCCTCAATAACTGACCATCCCAGGAGCAACATGCCACTATTGAGACTGGTGGCAGCAATAACCGTACCAATACCGTAAATAATGGCCCCGGTTAGGAAGGTCCTCTTCCGACCCATTACATCCTGCATTTTAGCCCCGAATAGGACGAAACACCCCATGACCAGAGTGTACACGGCGATTATAGACTGCACATTCCCCAGGGTGGTGTGCAAATCCTTCACCAGGTACATCATGGCCACATTCATAAAGGTACTGTCCAGCCCAATGATAAACAGAGACAGAGAAACAACAAAGAGAACTGCCCACCCAGTTTTAACCTCATCCACCATTAAAAACACCTTTTAAACATTGTAAAAACCCCTAAATTTTCATCAAAGCTTTGAATTTCATCAAAACCAATTATATTTCATCAAATCCCCAAGATTCATCAAAACTTTAAGATTCCATAAAACTCTAAGATTTCATTAAAAACCTATTAATTTTCATTAAAATCCCCAAGATTTCCTTAAATTATTCTATAAAATTTTATAATCCCTCAAGATTTTATTAACACTAAATCCCCCTTCACCCAATACTTATTCCCGGGTCAGTAATAATAAACCTTTCGAATTTGGGATACTCTTTTGAGATACTCTTTTTCTCCAAGGGTCTGGAATGAAACCATGAGCAAAATGAAACCATGAGCAAAAAGATGAAGCCCTACTTAAAAAGAATTCAAATAGTTTTATAAGATTTTAGGGATGTACTATAATCTAAGTAATTTTAACCTGGAACTTATTGTTTTAGAGAGTGTTAAGTTTTAGCGTGTGTTAAAAATTTTTAGAGTATGTTTTAAGAAAAATTTACCTTGCCAATAAAAAGGAAGTATAAGTGCAAGAAAAATTTTTACATCGCGTAAAAAAAGGAAGGAAGTATATTAGTATGAACTGGAATGGAAAGAACGTCCTCATAACTGGGGCCAATGGATTTGTGGGCTCATATCTGGCTAAAGAACTTTTAGATAAAGGTTCAGATGTTTATGGTTTTATAAGGCCGGAAGATATGGTGGCCATGGAAAAGAACTTGATTGATAAGGGTATTAAGGACAAGTTGAAGATGCTGGAGGGTGATCTGGGAAATATATCCTCCCTGGCCAGTGCCCTGGACCATTCCCAGCCCGATGTGATCTTCCACTTGGCAGCCCAGTCCAGTGTGGAGTTTTCCTTCCGCCGCCCCCTGGATACCCAGGATATCAACACCATTGGTACCGCCAATCTCCTGGAAGCCGTGCGGATCAAGGATGTTGACGCCAAGATAGTGTTTGCTGGTTCCAGTGAAGTGTACGGTATGGTCATATCCTCCCAGGAACAGTACCAGCGTGCCCTTGATTCAGGTAAGACCATCTTCCCGGAACCGGAGAGGATCCCCGAGTTACCTATCAGTGAATCCAACCCCCTGCGTCCCATGTCCCCCTACGCCGTGTCCAAGGTTTCTGGGGATTTCCTGATGCAGAACTACCACCACTCCTACGGCCTGGATACCGTGGTTTCCCGGGCCTTCAACCACGAAGGGGCCGGTAGGGGTATGATGTTCGTGACCTCCATCATAACCAACCAGATCATGAAACTGAAGTACGGTGAAACCGACCGGATAACCATCGGCAACCTCAATGCCTGCCGGGACTGGTCACATGTAACCGACATAATCCACGGGTACCAGGTACTGGCCAGTAAGGGACGTGCCGGTGAAGTGTACAACCAGGGATCCATGAGAACCAACTCCGTCCTGAGCTACATACTCCTGGGACTGGAAAGGGCCGGATGGAACATAAACCAGATTGAAACCCTTAAAGGAGATGACCAGAGCAAGACCATCGACAACCCCACCGAACTGGTAGATGACCCTATCTTCGGGGTTAAGTTCGACAAGACCAGGGTGGACCAGATGATACTGGAAAACCAGCTGGAGTACACCATCCAGGATAAGGGAATCAGGGTCACCACTGACCAGGGACCCCTGACCATTGAGTTCAACCCCGACCGGTTCCGACCATCAGAGATACCATTACTCCTCTGTGATAACCAGAAAATCCAGAAGATAGGTGCAAAAATTGAATACAGTCTCAGTGACGTGATCCAGGACCAGCTGGACTATTTTGACCAGAAGGAGAACCGGGTTTAAATAATATTTGCAAAGAAGGATAATTATATTTTTTTCCTTCTATTTTCAAAAATACCGTAGTGTTCTGAGTAATCAACGAGACTATCTGGATCTTTAAGTAATAAAAGTGACTTTCTGGATCTTTTTTCTTAATATAATAAATTTAATAGGTTCCATTTTCTCTATAGGGCTTGAATGTTCTCAGATATTCTTTGAATAATCTGTCCCGAAGACAATATTTACCACGACTTTTCTTTATTATGAGATTCTTGTTTACCATGGCTCTTAACCAGAAAGATGGTTCTGATTTTAATTTCAAACCTTCTTTGATTTCCTTGTATGATAAAATTTCTTTCGGATTCTCCGCCATCAACCCCAGAATATTTCTTTCTTCATTGGTTGACTTCTCATACATCCCCCTGAACTCTCTTTGGGCCAAGAGATCCAGTGATCGGGGAAATGATTTTTTAAGCTCATTAACTCCTACTTTACCATCAACTGCTTCAGCAAAACAGTTGTAGGCTAAAACTTGCATATAGTAAGGAATTCCCTCTGACATTTTATATATTGAATCTATTACTTCCTCAGCAAATTTAACACCTTCATTATCTGCAGGTATGAATATAGCATCATTTACTTCATTTTTTGATAATGGTTTGAGCTCATAAGGCTCAAATATTCTAACAGCAGAATCAAGGTGATCCTGTATTTGTGAAAATATGTCATGTGCCCCGGTGGCCACGAACATTACATTCATACCCTTTAGATTAAGTTCCACTAGGGCATTCTGTAATATGTTTAAAACCTTGTTCGTACCTTTATTTGGAATAATTCTTTGAAGATCATCAAATAAAAGTATTAAAACTGGATTTTCACCTGTTAATTTGTTGTATATTGATTTTAATATCCTTTCAAGGGCTACAGATGGACTGGTTGTGGGTCTTTTTCTGGACACGGTAAATCCTCCGGCCAGGGGAATGTTAACCCCTAAAGAGGTTATATCATCCCAAAAATTTCCTTCACCTATTTTAAGAGTTTCAGCAGCTTTATCAATAATTAAAGTGTAAATTTCATCAAAGTCACCCTCAATAAGAGGAATGCGTACGGGATAAACTTCATCAACGCCTTTCAACTCTTCTTCAAATTTGATAAGTAGGCATGTTTTTCCAATACCTTTGGGACCGTAGATGATTATATGGCCGGCAGCTCCGGCCTGCGTAGATTCGTAGATCTCCCTTAATTCATTAAGTTCATCATCCCTGCCAGTGAAATATGAGGGGAAAATACCGGTTCTTTTTCTAAAGGGGTTCATACTAAACACACCATGTTCCATAGTAAACATAGAAAAATTCTATGATTGCTATGTTTTCTATGTTTGACTGATGATATAAAGTTAATAGGTAATCATAGTAAACATAGAAATTTTCTATGATTGCTATGTTTTCTATGATTAATCTTCCCCTAAGTTTTTCTTCTCCTAAATCCGTTAACTCATTCCTATTCCATGTTTAGCCACCTTAAATCATTAATGGCAAACTCAATCGGGAAAAAAGAGTTTAAAATCTTTAACAATATTATTAGAACTATTTAAGAATTAAATTATTTTTTTTGACTTAAAAAAATCTAAAAAAAATAGGGGAAAGAGGATTATACAATCCTCTAGTTACATCTTGCGTGTTCCCAATAGTCCGGCGGTGACCAGGAGTAGGGCCATGATTATTCCCACCAGTGGTGCACCGGTGTTCTGCAGGGCCACTGTTTTCCTGTTTGAGGTACTGGTGGCAGCATTTACTGTGGCTCCATTTACCGGATCTGCGGTTATGGTTACCCGGGTAAAGACACTGGTATCATAGTCCACCAGGGACCGGACCAGGGCCAGTCCTGCGCCTTCATCCCCCCTGAGGGTTCCTCCAGCAGCTCCATAGAACAGGTTGGTTAACAGGGTCTTACTGCCAATGTTACCGAGGTCCGTGGTTAAGGTCACTGGTATGTAGGCCGGGTAGAGGCTGGATTGTGCCTGGTGGTTGCCACCATCCGAGTCCGTGTAGAGGTCCGTGGTAATTGCCGAGTTGGCCCCGGCACTTATAGTAGTGGGGTTGGCAGTTATGGACAGTATTAACCAGGGCGTGTAATCGGCTGGCCCCTGGATCAGTGGTGTGAAGAAGGGATTGTTGATTCCCCACCAGTTGTACTGGAGATCGGTGATTTCTTCGGATTCGATGTATACGGCACTACCCTGTGGTGCAAGGTTATCCCGGAAGCGGTTGTAGTTGACGGTGATGGTTCCCCCTACGTTGGCTATGGCACCCCCACCCCGTGGTGAGGTGTTATCCAGGAAGTTGTAACCGGTTATGGTGCTGGGACTATCAGTCTGATGGTAGATGTACAGGGCACCCCCAAATCCCGGGACAGAACCTGTACCGGCACTGTTTCCAGTGCAGTTACCCTGGCTGAGGTTGAGAACTCCCAGGGCAAAGATTGCCCCTCCGAAGCCTCCAGAACCAGGTGATCCTGCTCCCAGAGCATTTCCACCATTACCCGCCTGGTTGGACTGGAAGCTGGTGTTTTCAGAGTTTAAAAGCCCAATTAAATATATGGCTCCTCCGCTCCCACCACTAGCACCATTTCCCTCTCCAGTGTTTTCTCCACCATTACCAGCCCGGTTGGAAGAGAAGGTGGTATCTTCCATCTCGAATAGTCCTATGTTATAAATGGCACCACCTTCCCCACCGGATCCTGCAGTAGGTCCACTGCCCCCAGTACCGGCCAGGTTACTGTTGAAACTGGATTGGGTGATGTTCAAGGTACCCACGATGTAGATGGCCCCACCAGAACCAGCAATACCTGCGGTAAATCCGTTACCACCGTTACCAGCCAGGTTGCTGGTGAAGCTGGACTGGGTCATGTTCAGGGTTCCTATAACGTACAGTGCTCCGCCATTACCACCGTTACCAGCATAGACATCATCTTCGGCATTGGCATTACCACCGTTACCTGCCAGGTTAGCAGTGAATGTGGATGATGATAGGAGGAGATTTCCGGCGTAGATTGCCCCACCATTACCACCATTACCACCATTTTCATAGTGGTTATTATTATTACCACCGTTACCAGCCTGGTTAGACTGGAAGGTACTATCCCGGACTTCAAGGATGTTGAGGCAGTAAATGGCACCTCCTGATCCACCATCTCCGCCAGTAAAATCAATTTGGCTGTTACCATCTCCGGCCAGGTTACCGGTGAAGATACAGTCGGTGATGTTTAACTTCCCAATGGTGTAAATGGCACCACCATCCGCACCATTGACCGTGGTTTCTCCGTTACCCCAGCTTCCCACGTGGTTAGCGGTGAAGTTACTGCTGGTGATGTCCAGATCATTGAGGCTGAAAATAGCCCCACCGTAACCTCCTCTGGCTGATTCCCATCCAGAGTTACTGCCGTTTCCACCGGCATTGTGGTCGAAGGTGGATCCAGTTACGGTAGATACTCCCAGGTTGTAGATGGCTCCCCCTGATCCTCCAGGACTACCGTGTTGCCCGGTGCTACCGGCGTTACCGGCAGTGTTGGAGTTGAAGACCGTGTCAGTGATGGTGAAGTTGGTGAGGCTGAAAATGGCCCCACCATTACCTCCGGTTCCGGCCCGGAACCCGGCGTTGTTACCGTTTCCCGCACTGTTGGTGTTAAAGGTGCATCCAGTTATGGTGAGTGTTCCCGTACTGTAAATGGCCCCACCATTACCCCCAATCTGGGAGTCGGTCATGGCATTACCATTACCGGCCCGGTTGCTGGTGAAAGTGGAGTCGGTGACGGTGAGGTTGCCCTGATTTAGTATGGCACCTCCGGGTTCACCGGGAGACTCAGAACCGTCTGGTGCTTTACCATTCTGAATGGTTACCCCCGCCAGCAGGAAATTAACTCCGCTGCCGATGTTGAACACCCGACCGTTACTCTGGGGGTCGATGATGGTCTGTCCTTCCCCGGCACCCTGAACAGTCATACTCTGGGTTACGTCAATGTTGTAGTCCCCCACATCACTGTAGGTTCCCGATGCCAGGTTAACCACATCTGAAGGATCGGTTACACTGGTCACACCCCGGTTAATGGTTAGAAATGGATCACCCGGAGTGGTACCAGTGTTAGTATCATCCCCGGTATCAGGGTTAACATAGAAATCAGCGGCATTGGCGGTAGTGATGGTTAAAAAAAGGGTTAGTATGAGTAGGATAATTTTGGTTTTCAAGCTTTTTCACCTCCTTTTACAGTGATTGCTTAATTTATCAATGGGATTAAAACATAAAGAAGGGAATAACTTAAAAAAAAGTACACCCCCCATCCCCATTTATATGTTAGTGTTTACTTAATAACTATTTTTTGCTGGGAAAGTGGATTCCTATAGATGGAAGGTGGAAGTACTAATCGGAGAAGGTGGAAATACTACTGGAAAAAAAGGGTAACTGAAAAAAATGAAGGATCGTGCTTACCTTGAAATACGAATGTATTTTAAGTCTTGTTTAACTTTAAAAATAAAAATATAAAAAAAGGAGGATAAGATTCCTCCATTTATTCTCTTCTGGTACTTAACAGTCCACCCATGACCAGTAGTAAGCTCAGGAATATTCCTGCTACTGGTACTCCGGTTTCCTGCATGCTTATGGTTTTAGAGCTGACTGTGCTGACTGCATTTACTGTGCTGGCTGCATTTACTGTGGTTGGGGTTATGGTCACTGTGGCGTACCTGGTTTCCAGGTCAAGGAGTGCATAGGTTAATGCACTGCCGGCTGCTTCATCTCCGCGCAAGAGGATGGTGGCAATGCCGTTTAGGGTTAAAGATGTGGCGGTTTTACTGCCCACATTACCCAGGTTGGTGTTGAAGGACACTGGTATACCGTCTGATAAGTGGCCCATTGCAGGGTCGTGGAATGTTCCATCTGAATCGTATCTGAAATCAGCAGTCAGGGTAGAAGTTTCACCCTGCTGGATGGTTGTGGGATTGACACTGTAATTCATAACCAGCCAGGGGTCATAGTCCACATTACCAGAAATACTCCCGTCAGCAGGGCCAGTGTTCTGTCCCCACCAGTTGTAGAGTGCATCAAAGGCCACAGTTTCGTAGGTGTAGTAAATGGCATCGGGTAAATTGTTCACTATGCGGTTGAAATTTGCCCTATCATCACTTACGTAGGCGTATATTCCCCCACCATTTCCTTCCGCGATGTTACCAGTGATCTGGCTGCCGGTGATGGTGAAGTGATTGTAATCAATGTATAATCCTCCCCCTAAAGCATCGGATATTCCTCTTTTGGCAGTGTTGCCGATGATCTGGCTATCAGTAATGGTCATAGTACCCATTAAAGCAGCTATTCCCCCACCATTAGCACCATACCCGGTTACTTCAGCCAGGTTTCCTGATATTTTACTGTTGTTGATGTTCACCGTATTGTAAGCAGCAATTCCACCACCCATGGCTCCAGTTCCAGTGGCAGTGTTACCCTCTACCATACAGTTATTCAAAGTTAAGGCACCGTGATCATAGGTACCCTCTGACCAGATTCCTCCACCAGCTGCAATGTCACCGGTGGCAGTGTTGTTGATTAGGTTACAGTTGGTCAAAGTTAAATTACCCTCGTTGTAGATTCCCCCACCACGGGCAGTGGTTCCAGTTACATTTCCATTGATTATGGTGAAGTTAATCAGGTTAACCAAGGTTGTGTAACCGTTAATGGTCAGTGGTCGGCCGTTGTTGGTTCCGTCGATTATGGTACCACTGGTACTCTGCCCCAGGAGGCTCAGGTTTTTGTTAATGATGATGTGTTCCGGGTAGATTCCATCGGCCACCGAGACTGTTCCCTCGGGATCCACAGTATCGGTCCCGTTCTGGATGGTTGCCTTGGCAGTTTCTGGTGTTTCTCCATCCCAGTCATCGTTACCAGAGCTACCATTAACATAGATCATGCTGGCTGCAGCAGAATCATCAATAAGACTCAAAGAAGCAATGGCCATTAAAAGGGTTAGGAATAGAAAGTAGTGCTTGGTTTCTAAATGTTTGGTAATCCTTTTCACCTCCTTTTACAATTTTTAAAGAAAAGGGAAATTTTACCCCCTCCATATGTTATTGTGTGGTAACATAATAATATTTTTATGCCAGAAACACCATGCGGAAATTGGGCTTCCGGGAGGGGAAATGGAATTCAGTGAGAGGATATAATTCAGTGAGGGGATGGAATAAATCAGAGTAATAGATACAAGTTAACACTTTAATTAAGAACCTTAAAAAAAAGGAAAAAATGGGAGGATTATTTTATTCTCCAGGGCATTATAATTCCTCCCAGTACCATTAATCCCGCCAGGATTGCTGGTAATAATGGTTGTCCGGTTTGCTGCATGCCGATGGTCTTGGTGGCGCTAGCACTGACTACTGCAGGGTTTAAGGTTATGGTCAGGGCTTATTTTAGTATAATTTTTTCAAAAACTTCATTAAACACTTTTTTAGCATCCAAAAAGGTTGTATATTTAATGTCAAGCCTCTTATTCGATGAAATTTCTCTTACCTTTGCGTTGGCCTTCAAAATATCGCAAACTTTATTTTTATAGTCCGATTTAGTCGTAGCAACCTTTCTAGGGTCTTCGCCATATTCAGGATGGTAGTATTCATCAAAAAAGCCATCGGCCATGAACTCTATATCCCTGAGATCTATCTCATCAAAACTTAGAAAACAACTGGGAATCAGTGTACTTAATACTTGTTGGGGCATATCTCTTTTTAAATCGGTTATGGCAACAGGAAGGGCGCTTTTTTTACTGCAGCAGGATATTAATATGCTTAGGGTAACCCCGGATATGACTAAAGCAGCAACCGCACCACCACTAATAAGAGTCTTATGTTCCTTAATGTATTCCAAAAAGCCATTGGTATTGGAAGCCTTAATGGGATGGGATAATTCCAGTAAGAATTGTTCTGCCTGTGTTTCATTGTACTGTAATGGTCTTATGACTGTTTTTGCTTCTGAATCATTACCCCAGGATGATTCCAGTTCAGTGCGGTTTACAGAAATATTAACAAATGAGTTCATATCCGATGAATTAACCATTCTAAATATGAAAGAATTTTCAGTGATATTTACCAGTAACAGATGAATGATCACCGCCAGGGGGTTGGTTATATTTGTTCTAAAAACTATCATGTCCCCCACTTGTAGTTCGGTGCTGTGGTGTACCTGGACTAAATTTCCATAGGTTTGGTTGGCCTGGTTTGTGATGTTAATTTCAGTTCCATTGCCCAGGGCATTGATTAATTCACGGTTAAAATCCTGGATTTCATCCATTTCAGTTGCTGTTTCATTTAATATGTTCCCTATACTGGGTTTATTTTCGCGGTTAACCTGAAGGCTACCGGCACTTTCATTGGTGGAATTTACTCCAAAAGCATTGCTCAAAGACGAGTCATCGGCATTAATATTCATGGACCCCCCAAGAGAAGCAGAAACCGGTGTTAGTGAAGCAATCAACCATAGGATCAGTACCATGCTGATTCTTAATTTTTTCATTCTTAATCCTCACAATTTTCTCATTTTTAATAAACTAATCCCGTTTTAATAACTAAATCAAGATTTAATGAACTAATACAGATTTAATGAACCATTCCCCATCATCTAGAACCAGTCCGGAATCTTACTAGCCAAGTAATCAAGTCCAAATCCTACTCCTTCACATAAGGCACCCGCTATCAAAGAACATCCTGCAACCACAAAAGAAACAGCGGCCACAGCTTCTAAAGTTACTTTAGTAGCTGGACCAGCAAATGCTCCTAATCCCTGGCAGATTAACCCCAAACCAAAACTAAAAGAGGTGATTGCGCCGAATCCTGCACCTATAACTTTGAACACAGTTCCAACCGTTTCCACTACTTTAACTGCTTTTTTGGCAGCAGGGCTAATGGCCGTGATCTCATTTATACAATATAATACTGATTCTCTACTCTTTAGGGTACCATTGAGGGTGATTTTAACCCCGGTGTAATCACATAAGAATTCTTCCAGTGGCATATAATCCCGGGTAAGAGTGCCCATTGACTCCAGATAAACCTTTTTGGAGTTTTTATCGCATCCCAGGTAAATGACATAAACCAGCAAGCCATCTATGTCCATCTGTACAATATCATAATCATTGATGTCTCCCCTTCCGGCAAGCAGGTCATCAACAGTTACCACCTTAACCTCGACATTTATACCGTAATCATTTTTCAACCTTTCTCCAATCTTATTAGCTTTTTCCAGGTTACTATCATCAACGTTAAATTCACTGCTGGCATTATTACTGGTCTGATTGTCAGTACCTCCCACAGCAGTTTTATTAGTTGCCAGTCCGGTGGTGTTAGTTCCAGAATTAGATGGTGTTTGGGTTGTACTTTTGGTAGTTTGAGCATTACCAGAAGTAGTTTGAGAATTAGAAGTAGATTGAGAATTAGAAGTAGATTGAGAATTAGAAGTAGATTGAGAATTAGAAGTAGATTGAGAATTAGAAGACTGTGAACCAGAAGTTTGACAACCAGAACCAGTTTTAGCTATTGGAGATGAATCACTAGTGTTTGTGGTGGTTTGATTGGTGCGATTAGTGTCGTCCGGTGTAGTGGTGGGTGTGTTTTCGGTAGTTACATGTTCTACTGTGCCTTCAAATTCATTTTTATTTAAATCCGTGTTTTCAATTTTGTTTACTCGATATGTGCTTTTAGCTTCGGTCTTTAGATCTGTATTTCCGGATGTCGTTGTTGCCGGCAGATCACTGCTTAAAGTTGTGCTGTTGCTGTAATTATCAGTAAAACCAGGACCAACCAGGGAATTAATATTGTTATCTGGCACATCTGTAAATTTTACCGATGAAACAGGCGTAGAAATTTGATGTGCAGTTATTGGAGTTATAGAAACAATTAAAAAAACAATAAGTAGCGACGATATTCTTCTAAAATCCATATATTGGTACCTCCCATTTTGCCCGTTTGATTAAGTTGCGAAGGGCAATTTTAACTTAAAAGTTTAAATATATAAATTTATCTATCGATTTTGAGAATATTATCATAAAGTCTGGTTTATATTACTTAAAATGATCCTATATTACACGAGTTGACCTTATTTAACATATAAAATTTAAATAAACTTGATAAAAGTGTTTAAACTAATTTTAATCCTTTAAAATATATTTAAAGTTTTGATATTCCCATTATAAAAAAAATAATCGGATTAAATTGTTTATAGCAAAATTTACGGAATTAACCTAAATTAAAATGAGTATTAACCGGTGAAATTGTAGCAAATTATAGAAATATTTATATAGTTAAACTTTAAAGTTTAACATGTGTAAAATATCTTGAGGTGTTAATATAAAATTAGTTAAAATAACCTCCGCAGTCTTATTTGTGCTGTTTACAATCAGCATGACCTCCGGAGCATTTGCAGCAGAACAATATAGCGGGAAGTACATACAAACACAAAAGCCAATATATAATCCAACAGTGATAAATGTCAAAGTAAACGAAACCTTCTGGCTATATAGTTTCCATACAACCCCCTCTTATGACCCAAATTATTTGGAAATAGTTAAAAAAGAAAGTTACTGTTACCTTCAGGGATGTATAGTTATAATGGGTACTACATACCAATTTAAAGCCCTGAAACCAGGAAAAACTTATATTTCAGATGACTATTTTCTGCCAATTAACAACTTTATGCCAAGTACAAGTTATTTAGTGACAATAACCCCCTAATGATTCCACAAATTTTTATAAAATATGTCACGTACTTCCATTTTTTTCTTACAAAACCGGAATTTTTTTAATTGCTATTTTACACGATTTATTAAACCAGAAAAGTAGTGAGGATGTCGTAAAATGTTATTTAACAAAATTTTAGTTTTTTTAATGGTGGTGATGGTTGTTTGCATCACACCCGCGTTTGCCAGTGAAATAGCAGCCGCTAACAGTTCACCCGCAGGTTATGATACCGGAAGTAATGCCCGGATTGGTGCAAGTGATGATTCACCCCGTGGTTTAAATAATAATAATTCACCCTGCACACAGCTAATAAAGACTGAAAACAAAGAAAATATCAATGTTCAAACAATCAATGAACTTGAAAAAACAGGAAAGAATGAAAATAAATACAGATCAATAAAAACAACCGTTAAGAACCAGGGGAAATGTATTAAAAACACCAATAATCTTGAAAACTTGAAAAAATCTCACACACATAAAAACTCTGGAAATCATTTTAATAATCAAAATAAAAAATTAACCCCGGGCAACAGCTCAAATGAGAACAAGAATACACCTGAAAGTTGCTATCACAGTAATGATATATCTGAAGATGGAAATGCGTCAAGAGATATTTCCCAAGCATCAACTACTAACCAGGCACCGGATGTTTCTGCGGTTGAATACAGGAGTGCTTGTGGAGAATGTTCAAATTCTCCGGCAATTACTAAAACCAGTTCAGCATCAGAAGATCAAACCAGTATCACTAACCAGTCATCCACCTTCAACAACAGTACAAACCGCACGGGTAATTCAACATCAAACAGTACTGATAATTCAACAATGAACAATTCCACTGGTAAATCATATAAAGAAGGTGCAATAGCTATAGGCTCTACCGCTGCAGTTGCTGCAGGGGCAACAGTGGTGGCAGTAATGGCCCAATCAGCAGCAACCACTGCAGCAACAGCAACAGCAATGGGGGCAGCACTGGCAGCAACCTATGAAGGTGTAGCGGCAACAGCAGCCGTTGAAGTAGCAGCTCAGGCAGCTGCAAATTCAATAGTGGTTAGTGGCGTGGCAGAATCAGTTGCAGCCTCCGCTGCAGCGGCTAGTACAGTTGCGGTTGCAGCCACAGTGGTGGCAGTAGTGGCAGTAGTGGCATTAATAGCCGTGGGAACCTACTTTTTAGGAAGCTGGCTTGACTGGTGGTAATTTATTAATTCTCTTTTTTCAACTTTTTAATTTCCATTTTTCTTAAGATACATTACCATACCTGGTTAATATGCTAATTATCTCCTTAACTTCCTTAGAACTCAGAATTTTCCTTTGATGTGTTAGGTAATGAACCAGATCCTCAGGAAAAACGATTTCATAAGACTTAATATCATTTTTAATGATTAAGTTATGGTTTATGGGAGATATTACTGGGTTGATGGCTGCTTTATTTAATTTTTTTCCCAGTTTCCTTACGAGAAAACCATTCAATTTTGATACCTGTAATTTCACCTGTTTTGCGGGGTTTAGTGGGGATACTCTGCCCGAGGTATGGTACCAGCAGTCCTCATCCGGGATGTAGGTTGGTTTGTAATTTTTGGTTTCAATAACGTAGATTCCAGTGGGCCCCACTACCACATGGTCTATATCTCCCCCCATGTTTGGTATTTTAACATCCCGAATAGCCGTGTACTTTTTAGGTAATTTTTTGAGTTTTTTGGCCACTATCTTCTCACCCTTAGCACCCTTACTCCATATCCTGCGTTTAGACCATCCATATTTACTTATGATTAGCCCCACAATGATCAGTAAGGCAAATAAGGATAATTGAGGTAATTCTAAGATCCCCATTAATAGAATGAATCCTAAAATCCCTATTAATATAATAATTACTCCCAGTAAGGTTATTTTAGTGTAATAGGATACCCTGGATTTGACATGTGATTTCTGTTTGGAAATGTTCATCACTCCGTATTTTCTGATAAAATTAATTATTTACCTATCTTTTTAACTGTTAAGTTTTATATAAAGGTTTTTAACGGTTAAATTAAGGGGAACATTGTAATTTCTTCAGAAAGAGTTAATTTTAATTCAAATACAAATTATTTAAAAATAAACACCAATAACAATATAATCTTTTAGATAAATTCAATGAATAGGGAAATAATGAGCCATACAGTATCATTTATTTAAAAATTCCAAGTATGCCTTTAGAAATGTTCTAATGTCATTGATATCCCGGTTGAGTATTTCATAGACCATCTCATCATCTATATCCCAGTAGATATGAACCAATCTATTCCTGAACCGGGCCATGTCCATTAATTTAAAGTTAATTCTGGGGACAATACTCCCTCATCTTTTAGTATACTGAATGAATCAGCGTAACTTTCAGGGATGGGGAAGTTATTCTGGGAAATCAGGTGGTTGGAAAGGTCAATTGAAGCTTCAATAGCCACAATAAAATAATACTTTGCACCGGCGATTATGTGGCGTTTCTGGAGAAAATCCTCTTTAGGTATGTCTGAAATTTCCACCAGATCATCCAGTGCGTTGTAAATTTCTGATGATAGCCGGGCAACCCGGTCGGCATCATACTTCAAGCCCTAAAGCCTCCCTCATGTAGCGTTTACGATAGAAGTTAAAGTCATGGTACATGGCCAGAGTTAGAGAGATAAAATCACTGCGTACCAGTTCATCTTTACTAAAAATGAGGGCACCTTCTTTAAAGACATTATACCTAAAAGATAACGGGGAATGGTTCAGGATTCTAACATCAACTGGAAAATGAACTGCATTTTCAAGTTTTCTTTCCATTTCAAATTCCAAGTTAAGGGCCTCTTTTTTATCCAGGTTTTTTTCAAGATAAATTGCCAAGTCTATGTCCCTAAACTTCTCCTTCAAAAAGGACCCGTGCAGATAGGCAAAAGTTATCTTTTCCTGATTTAAAATGGAAGTTATACCTTCCATAATATGCTTTTTTTCAGGTGGGGTTAACTGGTAACTTTTAAGACTCTGCACTGTATCACCATCTGGGATAAATTATCTTTTAAGGATTATATAAATTATTAGATTTATATCACCGGCTTTATTTTTAATTTTTCATCACTATTTCTAATCATCCCCAAAATGGGGTTTTGATGGTTAAAAATTTCTTTTTCCACGTGCAAATGGTGGGAAAATATTACGGGTGAGAGTGACTACTTTGTGAGATAAAACCTCGGATATGAAATTTACATTAACTGTTCAATTTCGTTTTAAAAATCATTGTAATAATGTTAATTATTTTAATATTATGGTAGTTTTACCATAAGATTATGGTAATTTCACCATAATGGTAATATTTAAATTTTTTTCAAATACCTAGACTAACATAGAAAAATCTGGAGGAAATTAAGTATAATACATTAGAAATTTCCAAAATAAGCAGAATTGTATTCTAAATAAGTGGAAACTATTTCTAAATTGATTAAGTTAAGAATCAGTGCATAAAAAAAAAGAAAAATGGAGAATGATTATAACTTTCTCCTACCCAGAACTGCACCACCGAATATGGACAGTAAAGCCAGTATCAAGCCCACTGGACTGGTACCTGTTTTTTGCATCCCCACGGTGGTTGCGGCGTTTACGGTAGGGTTTGTACTGTTTTCTCCGGCAGCGTTGATGGTTATCCGTGTGGAACTGGTCTGGTTATCCAGGGTGGCCGTGATTACGGCACTACCCACACCCGAAGCTGTGAAGAGGCTGGTGGCCCGTCCACTGGTTAAACTTAACTGGGTGGGGTTGAGACTTCCCAGGGTTCCGGTGAGATTCACCAGTATTCCGTCGGGGACATGTCCATAGGCCGGGTCGTAGTAGTTGCCCAGCTGGTCGTGGAGTAGATCCACAGTCACGGTTGATGTTCCTTTGCTGTTGATGGTGGCAGGATCCGGGTTTAGGCTTAAAACCAGCCAGCGGGAGATGGTGGCACCGCTTACTCTTCCCGCGGTTACCGGGTCGGTTCCGGTGAAGTTAGTTCCCCACCAGTTATACTCGGCATCCAGGGTGGCCTCGCTATTGTAGATGTCCACCGGGGTGTTTCCCACCAATCGGGAGAAGTGCATGGTAAGGTTGCGGCGGTTGACTATGGCTCCTCCCAACATGTCTGCCTGGTTACCGGTGAAGGTGCTGCTGGTTATGGTCATGTTTTGGTTGTTTACTATGGCCCCACCGTCCTGGGCATGGTTACTGTTGAAGATAGTGTTGGTGATAATGGAATTTCCACGGTTTACCAGGGCACCTCCAGCCAGGGCAGAGTTACTGGAGAATACTGAGTCGGTGATGTTCAGTGGCCCATTGTTGTAGATAGCTCCTCCGGATAAATCCGCAGTATTACTGGTGAAAGTGGTGTTTTTGATGTTAAGGGTTCCACCATCGTTGATTATAGCCCCACCAGCACCTCCATCATTGTTGGCGGTGTTACTGGTGAAGGTACTGTCATTGATAGTCATCAGTCCAGTGTTTAAAATGGCACCACCCATTCCATAGTTGGCTTTGTTGCCAGTGAAGGTACAGCCGGTGATGTTCATGGTACCGGTGCTCATTATGGCCCCGGCTGATGCTGCACTGTTTGAAGTGAAGGTACAGCCAGTGAGGGTTAAATCACCATTGTTTCCAATGGCCCCGGCATCGCCGTCCACACCGTTATCCGAGAACACGGAGTTTCTCACCTGAGCAGTGGCACCAGCATCGTTGAAAATGGAAGAAATGGACAGTCCCAGGTTTCCGTTGAAGATGGAGTTATCCACATACAGGGTGTGGGCATTGTAGATGGCACTGCCATACTCAGCCATGTTAGCGGTGAAGGTACAGCCAGAGACTGTTAAGTTTCCCAGGTTGAACACGGCGGCACCCATGCTTTCATCGATGTAGCTGTTGGCCAGGGTCATATTGATGAGGGATACTGTGGCCCCGTTTTCAATCACGAACAGGCGATTGGTATCTGTTCCATTCAGGATGGTCTGGTTCTGGTGTTCTCCGATGAAGGTCACATTCTTGTCCAGGGTGATGTTGGTGTTTTCGTCTCCAGTGTAGGTGCCGTCGGCAATGTAGACTGTGCCCCCATCATTCACTGTGGCGGTAGCGTTTTTAATGGTTAGCTTGGCGGTGAGCCAGGTCAGCCCATCCCAGTTATCATTACCCGAGGACCCATTCACGTAAATAACATCATTATCGGCAGCAGACACACTGTTTATAACTGTGATCACGGTTAATCCCAAAATAAAGATAAAAATAATAGCCCTAAATTGTTTGAAGTTTGTTTTTCTGCTTGTTTTCTCTATCAG
Source organism: Methanobacterium sp. BAmetb5 (assembly GCF_003491305.1). Classification (NCBI taxonomy): domain Archaea; kingdom Methanobacteriati; phylum Methanobacteriota; class Methanobacteria; order Methanobacteriales; family Methanobacteriaceae; genus Methanobacterium; species Methanobacterium sp. BAmetb5. The sequence continues at coordinate 130,347 of NZ_CP022706.1, read as the reverse complement.
ATTTTCACCTCCTTTATTTAATGGTCTTTCATAATATGCTCCTGGTTTATATTATTTTGGATTTAAATCCCGTAATTTAAAAGAAATGACCTTATAAACCCCATAGAATATGTAATTAATTACATAAGTGGAGGTTTATATGAAATTCTACTCCTCCCCCGAGTCGTTGATATTCATGTGACCTTATTTTTAGATCTCAAGTAGGGGGCTGCACATACCATGCCCCAATCACGAGAGTTTAAGAAGAGTAATTAACATAGGGAATATTAAGAAAAAAATAAGGGAGTTATAATCATTAGAAATAAAAAAGTGGTAGTAACTGGAGGACTGGGATTCATCGGATCCCACATTGTAGAGGAGTTATATCCAGATAATGAGGTTTTCATTGTGGATAATAAGGCCACAGGGAAACACGAAAACATACAGGACTTCGATCTTAACCAGATAAGTCTGGTACTGGGAGATATAACCACCATTGATCTTCATGAAATCTTTGAAGATGTAGATTATGTTTTGCACCAGGCAGCATTGCCCAGTGTTCCCCGGAGTGTGAAGGATCCCTTAAGGTCCCATGAAGCAAACATAACCGGGACATTGAAGGTGCTCATTGCTGCCCGTGATTGTGATGTTGAAAAGGTGGTCTGTGCATCCTCTTCCTCGGTGTACGGGGACACACCCGTACTTCCCAAGGTGGAAACCATGCCCCTGAATCCTAAATCACCATATGCAACTACTAAGGCTACTGGCGAGTTGTACTGTCAGAATTTCACTGATATTTATGGTTTGTCCACTGTTTCTCTGCGTTACTTTAATGTGTTCGGTCCCCGGCAGGACCCTAATTCCCAGTACGCAGCGGTGATCCCTAAATTCATAACATCAATTATGAATGGGGAGTCTCCCACTATCTTTGGTGATGGTGAACAGAGCCGGGACTTTACCTTTGTGAAGAACGTGGTTCAGGCTAATATCTTGGCCTGTGAGACGGATATGCAGGGGGTTTACAATGTGGCCTGTGGCCGGAGAACCACCCTCAATGAACTGGTTGGTATGATGGGAGAACTCATGGATGTGGAGGTTAACCCTAAATACACTGAACCACGGGTTGGAGATGTTAAACACTCGCTGGCAGATATTGATAAAATAAAGGCCCATGGATATCAGCCTACCGAAGATTTTAAAAAGGATCTGGAGCAGGTTGTTGAGTTTTTCACCTGTAAATGTTAATTGAACTTATCACACGGTTAATTAATCCCATTTAATTAACTATTATAGTTTTAATTAACTACCTATTTTTTTTAAGAAGTATTTTTTTAAAGAAAAAAAGTTTGGGCTTTTAAAGAAGAGAATTTTAGGTTTTTAAAGAGAGAATTTTTAGGAACCAATTTTAAAATGAAATATCTTATAATAGAATTAGTTAGCTATAAAAATTCAATCATTGAATGTTTAAAAATAGTAAATAAGGAGTTAATAGGAATTGTTTACCGCTCCCACTCCACTGTAATGGAATCCCATTTCCCTTAATTTTTCCGGGTCGTAGATACGCCGGGCATCGATAATAATGGGGATTTTCATTAACTCTTTTACCCTTGCAAAGTCCAGTTCTCGAAACTCCCTGTGGGCGGTCATGAGGACCAGGGCATCAGCATCCTCCAGTGCAGTATACACATCACTTACCAGTGTGCCGTAAACTCCGGTTTCTTCAATATAAGGGTCAACTATGGTCACCAGGGCCTGGTTATGTTCAAGTTCACTGATTAATTCCTTTGATGGTGACTCCCGGTCATCTCCCACGTTTTCCTTGTAGGATAACCCCAGCACCACTACTTTAGAGTTTTTAACTGGCCTTTCATTGTCGTTGAGGGCATCGTTGAGGAGTTCAAAGACATGTTTAGGCATGTAATCATTGATGGTGCGGCCTGCTGCTATTACTTTAGAGTGGTATCCCAGTTCTTTAGCTTTTTTAACCAGATAGTAGGGATCTACGGGTAGGCAGTGCCCTCCTACTCCTCCCCCCGGATAGTAGGCGTTGAAGTTCCATTTGGTGCTGGCACCGTCAATTACTTCCATGACATCGATGCCTATTTTTTCGAAGATCATGGCCAGTTCATTCATGAGGGCAATGTTAAGGTCGCGCTGGGTGTTTTCAATTACCTTGGCGGCCTCGGCAGTTTTTATATTCCTGAGAACCCGGATATCCTTTTTTATGATGAACTGGTAAAGTTCCCGGGTAATCTCTGCCCATTCCGGTGTTATACCCCCCACCACACGGGCTACTTTCTCCAGGGAATGGGCATCATCTCCAGGATTGTATCGCTCTGGACAGTAGGCCAGTCCAAAATCAACACCGGCTTTGAGTCCCGACGATTCCAGGATGGGCTGGAGGGTTTCTTCAGTCACTCCAGGATAGACTGTGGACTCCAGTACCACCAGTTTACCTTTTCCCAATCCTTTAGCCACATCTTCACCAGCGCGGATAATGTAGGAGAGATCAGGATCCTTGGAGGGGGTTACCGGTGTAGGTACGATGAGTAGAATAACATCAGAATCAGAAGTAGCACCGGGAAGGTCTGATTTGGCCACCAATCTTCCATCCTCAACCACTTTCTGAAGCCGTTCATCCAGACCGAGCTCTCCCAGGGGTGAAATCCCCTGGTTTATCAGGGTAAGTTTCTTTTCCTCAACATCCACCCCAATCACATTAAATCCATTTTCAGCAAAGAATATGGCTGTCGGGAGGCCCACGTAGCCCAGCCCAACTACACAAATGGTTGATTCCCTGTCTTTTATCCGCTGAAGTAATTGTTGATACACTTTAGCACCACTATCCATTATAAGTTTAATGATAATATTGATTGGAAATAGATTTTTCCTTAAGTTTTAAATGATTGGGGTATTTCAATTTGATTTATAGAGTTAATATTAAAGCAGACAGAATTCTTTAATAATCATTTTTATTTCATTCTTAGATAATTTATTTACTGAATTTGAATTATATTTATATTTATCAAGTTTTTTACCATTTTTGGAGTTTAAGATAATTAAATCACCATTATCAACAGCAAAAGGTAATTCTTCTACTGTCATTAATTCCTCAAACATCTTCTCCCCAGATCTTTTACCAATATACCTAATTTTAATATCCTCTTTTTGGTGACCATACAATTTTGACAATTCTTCGATCATAACTTCCGCCAAATCGATAATATTCAGTGAAGGCATTTTTAGGATAAATATTTCTCCACCTTCTGCTATTTCACCAGACTTAAGAATTAAATTTACAGCCTCTGGTATGCCCATTACAAAACGTGTCATACTAGGATCAGTGATAGTGACCGGTCCTCCATCTTCAATTTGTTTCTTGAAAATAGGAACAACTGAACCTCTAGAGTCCAAAACATTGCCAAATCTTACACAAGAGAAGACAGTTTTCCTTTCACCTTTATAATGATTTGCGGAGATGGTTAGTCTTTCAGCCAAGAGCTTTGTTGCACCCATAACATTAACCGGGTTCACTGACTTATCCGTGCTTATAACTATTACTTTCTCCACATTACGATCTAATGCGGCATTCAAAACATTTTGAGTTCCTATTACATTAGTCTTTACTGCATCAAATGGATTATATTCACACAAACCAACATGTTTTAGTGCCGCAGCATGAAAAACTATGTCAACATTCTCAAAAGCTCGTTCTAATCTTTCTGTATCCCTAACGTCACCAATTAATGTTCTGATTTTATCTGACTGTAATTCCTGTTCAAGATCAAAAAGAGCAGTTTCATTGTTATCTAAAACACGGATAGATTTTGGTTTGCATTTTAGTAACATTTTGACTATTTCTTTGCCTATAGATCCAACTCCTCCAGTAACAAGAATAGTTTTTTTATTGTAAAATTCATAGATCATTTGAATCAACCTTTTTAAGATATTTAGCAGGGCTACCTACCCACACCTCATTAGGTGGTACATCTTTATTCAGAAAACTATTTGCCCCAATGATAGAATTTTCACCAATTTCCACTCCTGGCATTATTACAGATCCACTACCAATTTTGCAATTCTTGCCCAGAATAGTTTTTCCACCTTTATTATCTATGGAAGAATAACTAAGAATCGTGCATCCAAAACCAATCTTAACATCATCTCCTATTTTAACCCCCTTGAATGCATCAATAACGGTAAATGAACCAATTTCAGTATTTTCACCCAGTTCTAGGTTTTTGTGGTGTAAAACTCTCCAGTACCATTGTGTTAATCCCATGTCATTAAATTGTGGTTTAGATCTTTTTTCCATGCTAAACACCATTAATATCTTCTTAAATTAGCTATATGACCATGTTTCTCATATAGTTGATTGAAACCATTTTCAACGGCTTTTTTATTTGATGTGAGGCTATCATCACGCCGGTAATATTTAAAAAGCGGTTTGGGGATGTGTTTATAAGTTGATCCTTTTTTTATTAACTTTAACAATAAATCATACTCCGGGAAAAAAAGTTGCTCATCATACTTTCCTACTTCTTCAACCGCAGATTTTTTAAATACTATTCCTCCTGCAACAGAATTGAAAATATTATTTTTAAGGGAAACTAACTTGATTTCATCTTTTTCGGTTAGTTCTAGGTAGTCTGAATAAACAAAATCAACTTTTTCATCTTCTATAACTTTTAAAAATATTTTTAAGGTTTCGGGAATGAATGTATCATCAGAATCAAGTAAAATGAAATAATCACCTCTAGCTTTATCAAGACCTATATTAATAGCGTTAATAGGACCATTACTCTCATAAGGAAACACTTTCAATTGATCTTCATAGCTATTCAGAACTTTAAGGGTATCATCTGTTGAACCATCATCAATGACGACAATTTCAAAACTTTGTGGGTTGATTGTTTGGTTTAATACACTTTGAATTGATTTTTTAATAAAATTAGATGAATTGTATGTTCGTATGATTACACTGATTTTTGGTTTCATTTAGTACCTTAAATTTGGTTGTTAATTAGATCTTGTTGCTCAACATTTGAATTTATCTTAATTATCTCAGGATTATCTTCAAGAAACAAGAATAAATCTTTATTTTTTAAATAAATTAGGTCTTTTAATCCGTCATATATTTCTTTAATAAATGAGATATCCTGCGGGGTGTCAACAGTGAACCTATAATTAAGTGGATATTCTAGGGCATATCTAAAATTTCTAATTTTAAAATCTGTAGGGTGATTCTTAATAAAAAGAGTGACGTGTTCTTTTTCTGAATTTGTCAAATATTCTGCATTTATTATCTCCAATGCTTTGCGACTAATAACTTCACAACCGAAACCCAACGGAGCATTCTGCGAATAGGTGTAATCATTCCCAGACATTAAATGGTCATGGATCATTTGATCCATTAGATCCGGATCGGTAAGTGGATTATCGCCTGTCACTCTTACAATGATATCCCCATTAAATATCTCTGAAGCTTGCAAATATCGGCTAAAAACGTCATTTTCGCTCCCCCTAAAAACTTCAGATCCAATTTTGTTACATAATTCTATAATTGCATCATCTTCAGCATTCAATGTTGTTGCAACAATCACTTCATTTATATATTTAGATCTTTTTACACGATTAATAATTATCTCAAGAAGTGAAGTGCCACCAATCTTTTCTAAAACTTTACCGGGTAGACGTTCCGAGCCCATTCGAGCTTGTATAATAACTATTACTCTTTTCATAGGTCATCCCATTGTAATTGTTGATCCTTATCAATATCATTTTTAACAGTTTTTCCAATAATTAAATCTCCAAATTTTGGTTCAATGCCAGTTCCTGGCCTTAAATATTTTATTTTATCTTCAGTTAAAATTTCTCCCTTTTTTATATATTTTTTGGCAGTAATGCTTCTTCTGGCTAGTGAACGAAGATTTTTCTCATCTTCAGTAATGGTTTTCATCTGAGATCCTGTTGAAGTTTCAGCTAATCTAATATTTTTAACCATTGATTTGAACTCACCGGGTTCAAGAGAAAGCTGATGATCAGGACCTGGCAAATTTTGATCCAATGTAAAATGTTTTTCAACCAAATCCGCACCCATAACAACCGCTAATGCAGGAATTAAAGTTCCAATGGTGTGATCCGAGAAACCTACAGGTACTTTAAACAATTTTTTAAGAGTTTTAATAAAATTTAAATTTGTATCCTCATAATTTGTAGGGTAATTAGAAACACAATGCATTAAAGCAATATTCTGATTACCCTCATTATAAACAACATTAAGAGCCTCCTCTATCTCACATATAGAAGACATACCCGTTGATAATACAATTGGCTTTTTTTTGCGAGCTATTTGACTTAATAATTGCAAATACGTCAAATCACCAGAAGCTACTTTGTATAATGGTGATTCTATCTCATCAAATAGATCTACACTATGTGTACCAAAAACACTGGCAGTGAATAAAATTCCGTTAGAATCAGCATATTCAGCTAGATCTATCCATTCCTCATCACTTAATTCTAATGATTTAAACAGATCATAATAATCTGATTGGGGACTAGAGATTTCTTCAGCTTTAAAAATTTGGAATTTGATTGAATCCGCACCGCTACTAGCTGCACTTTTTATTAACCTTTTTGCCTGGCTTAGATCACCATCGTGGTTCAAACCTGCTTCGGCAATTATAAAAGTTGGTTCTGTATCACCAATAACAAAGTTATCTATCGTAATTTTCATTAATTACACCCGATAATAATTAATAATTTTTTTAACAGCATTAACGACTTGATGAACATCTTCATCAGTCATTTTAGGGTATATTGGTAATGATATTTCCTTTTCATATATAGATTCTGCAACAGGAAAATCACCTTTCTTAAATCCATAGTTTTCGTTATAATACGGATGAAAATGCAAAGGTATGAAATGGACACTTGTACCAATATTTTCAGCTTTTAAAGCTTCGATAAAATCATTACGATTTATATTTAATAAATCGTTATTTACCAAGATAGGGTACAAATGCCATGCATGTTTAGCATAGTCTTTAACGGCAGGGGTTATTATTTCTAGAACCTCTTTAAACGATTTATTGTAAATAGTTGCTATTTCGTTCCTTCTTTTCTGCATGGAGTCCAACTTTTTTAGTTGATGGATCCCTATACTCGCTTCGATATCGCTCATGTTATATTTATACCCAGGATATAATATCTCATAATACCATGAGCCCTCTGAAGAGTATCGCTTCCAAGCATCTTTGCTTATTCCGTGAAGACTTAGAATTCTCATTTTTTCAGCTAATTCTTCATTATTGGTGGTTATCATACCACCTTCACCTGTAGCAAGATTTTTAGTGGCATAAAAACTGAAACATGTAGCATCCCCTATGGTTCCAATGTTTCTCCCTTTATATTTTGATCCAATAGCATGAGCTGCATCTTCTATAACATATAAATCGTAATCAGAAGCAATTCTCATTATTTCATCCATATCACAGGGATGACCAGCGTAATGAACTGGAATGATAGCCTTTGTGTTCTTTGAGATTTTTTCTTCAAGTTTAGATGGATCTATGTTATAAGTGTCTCTTTCAACATCCGCAAAAACAGGTTTAGCATTTTGATGAATAATTACTTCAGAAGTAGCAGCAAACGTTAAGGGGGTTGTAATGACTTCATCACCTTTACCAATATCTAATCCTGCTAAAACAAGATGTAATGCTGCGGTGCAAGAATTAACAGCTAATGAAAATTTTGAATCTACATATGATGAAAACATTTCTTCAAACTTAAATGTCTTTGGACCTCTTGTAATCCAATCAGAATTTAAAGTGCATAAAACTTCTGTAATTTCTTCTTTTCCAATAGAATGTCTCGAAAATGGAATGAACTCCTTAAATACAGGTTTACCGCCAAGTATTGCAAGTTTTGACATGTTTTCTCCCACATTATTACATAAAAATACTTTGTCGCCCTAATTAAGGCACTAAATCAAGGAATAATTGCTTAAATCGAATTTATTATAATATAATGTAATCTCTTTCATATATCATTTATATATTATATTAAATCCTTTTAACAATAATCTTATTTACCCCAAAAGTAATAATAATCTATTCCTAAATCTATGATAATTACTTTTGAATAAGGGTTCCCCAATATCTTGTATCATGATCAATTAATTATGAAATTATATTAGTTAGTGATTGATTGAATACTTTTTCGCGTCAAATTATGTTAACAATATTGAGTATATTTTGAAATAATATCATATATAATTAATTTGAGGACTATTCGACCCAATTAAGAGATTATTTTAAATAAATAGCCTTTTTTGTTATTAATCTCTAAATAACCTTCTAATGAATAGAATTTCATTGCTTTTTAACTCACCTAGTAGTTTAAGAGATATGAAATAAACAATAATACATAACATTACAACTAAAATAACATTAAAAATCCCTTCAGGAGCTAAAAATAGGGCTATTACTGAAAATATACACGATGCAATTATGCTTTTTATTATAAAAAGGATATTAAGTTCGAATTCGATAAATTTAAATGAATAAAATAAAGTTAACGCAAAAGCAGCCATGTATGCAACTAAAGTCATGATTCCCGCACCAATAATCCCTAAATATGGTAAAAAGACTAGATTAAGAATAAAATTGATGATGGCAGCAATCATCCAGATCACAGCTAAATATTTAGTTTTCTTTGTTAAAACTAAAGTTTGATTTATAATTCCACTCAAACCAAATAAAAGAGCACTAGCTGCTATAAATGGAGTGACAATGTACCCATTTAAAGCTATTTGTTCTGTAGTAAGTATTAATAACATCGGTTTAGCAAGAACGGAAATACCGAAAGCCGCAGGAATTGAAAACATTGAATAATATTTAAAAGAATTTCCCAATATATTTTTTACATTTTTAATATTATTATTATCATAATGTTTGGCCAATATGGATGGCAAAAGTATTGAAAACGGTGTTAAGAAAAAAACTAAGATATTTCCAAGTGAATAAGCAGGAGAATATAACCCCACAAATCCAATTCCTAAAATTATCCCAATTAAATATCGATCACTGGAATCTAAAATCCATATAGATAAATTGCTAGGGACTGTAGGAATACTAAAAGATAAGTACTCCTTAATGTTACTAAATTTTGGGAATGAAAACCCAATATTTTTGATAATAATTGAAATCATTATTGCTAAAACAATTGATAGAGAAATCAGATTTCCCAATATGGCATAATATATGGAAAACCCTAAAAAAACAACACATGAAACTACTAAAACACTGAAATAAGTCAAAGTAATTGAAAATAGTGAATAGAGTCTTATTTCATTAAATGTTCTAAAATAATTTGTCATTATCCCATTTAAGCCTGCTACAATTATAGTTAGGCCTGTAAGAATAACTATATTATCATTACCGCCAAAAATCGCATTAGAGATTGGTTCCGAAAATATGTATAATATCAAAAATGCAATTATGCCCATAAAAGCTACAAAGAAAACTGTTGAATAAAATCCTTCTTTTATTTTTTCTTTATTCTCTTCGGCTGCCAAGTAGCGTATCATAGCGTAAGGCAATCCTAATTCAGCTATTCCTCTTATTAAATTGATAGTAGTACTTACTTGTATCCATATAGCATATTCCTCAATACTATATGTTTTTGTAAGAATAGGTAATAAAATAAATGAGCTTAAAGCAATTAATATATTTGAGATACCTACTAATCCCACCCTTTGAAAAAAGATTTTTAATTCGTTCAATAAATCACCAAATTAATAACTCACTTAATAGTAGCTATGTCTCAATAATACGTCATTTTAAAGAGAATAATTTTTTTTTATTAAATCAGGATAGGGTTCATTTACTTGTTTTACAACCTTGGCTGGAATACCAACAGCAACAGAGTTTTTTGGTATATCTTTGATAACAACAGCATTCGCACCAATGATAGAATTTTCGCCTACCGTTACAGGACCTAAAATTTTTGCCCCTGCGCCAATCAATACATTATTTTCAATTATGGGACTTTCTCTTCCATTTTTTTCCTTAAAAATGTTTCCCCCAATAGTAACTCCTTGAGCTATTGTAACATTTTCACCTATTATACATCTTCGGTTAATAATAATGCATTTGGGATGGGGGATAAATAACCCACCGCCAACGTTAGATGTAGATGGAATTTCAATTTCTGTTAATAACCACCCAAATGCTGTGATAATCTTCCTTAAGACTTTGTTATTAACTAAGTTCAGACTTAATAATCTATGGAAAAACATAGATCTGAATGCTGAAGAAGTAATAAAATAGCGAAGTATTAATAAGTATATGTTTGTATCTACCTTTCTAAATCTACTAATATCCTTGACTAAAAGACTTGTAAAAATTTTTTTTTTATTCATAGTTAACCTACAAAAGTTGTTATATTGAACTTAACATTTTATCAAATCCATTAGCGATTTTAGTCCAATCTTCATCAGACGGTTCCTCATAATTACTAATAAATATGGTGTTGACATGTGTTGAACAAATAAATTTAGTGATATATTCTTTAGATTTTCCTTCACCATTTAATATTTTTAACAAGATCTCACTTAATTCATTTAAATCTCGAACAATGAAACACAAATCTTCCTTACAGTAAAAATCATGCCCAAATGAAATTACTGGTGTCTCCATTATTAAAGCTTCAAATCCACTAGTGGAATTTATGGTAATAACTCCAACAGCATTTTTAATTAGATTTTGTGGAGGAACTGATGGGTGGATAATCTTAATATTTGTAAATTTAGACAACCCATAAATTTCTTTAAAATTTGTATCTGAACCAAAATAATGTGGATGAGGTTTAATATATAAATTACAATTATTGGGCAATGCACGTGATATTTTTTTACATAAATCAATTTGATCTAACATTGGCTCTTTGAAGGTGATCTGAGCATCAGCAGTATAATGAAGTGGAAAAAAAAAGAAATTATCATTCAAGTTTGGATCTTTAATCACCAACTTAATCAACGAAATTCTAATTAATCCTATCAAATATTTATATATTATATCCATTATATTCTGATTATAAAAACAGTAGAATTCCTCCGGGTATTTCTTCAACAAATTCTTTTTGAATTTATTATATCTATAAAGATATCTAATTGAATCTAATCTTCTAGGAATTGATTTAAATTTCCAGTATTTAACATTTTCAGATAATACTTTTTCTCCAGTGATAGTTTTGGAAGAATATAATTGTCTAACTGTGTCAATATTTGTAGTTTTATCATTCCAAAACAAAACCTCATTGAAATTTTCGTTAAAGGAAAAACCAGGTTTAGGAAATCTACTTGGAAATATACTCACAACCTTAATACCTAATCGTCTAGCAGTAAAAAATGACACTACAGAAAAAGTTGTGTCTTCTAATGTATTTATCATTAAATCAACATCATTCTCGATAAAAAAATTTTTATAAAAACTTATTAATCCAACAATATAATCATTTAACTTATTTTGATTTCTAGAATCCTTATATTTAGATCTGTCGTAAAACAACCGTGAGAATGAAGATATATATCTAAAAGAGATACCTAACCACTTTTCCATATCTTCCTTTTCCTTCTCCGAATATTCATGAAGAAACTGAGAATCATAAAGAAAAGTCATTTTTGCATTTCTTGAAAGGTTATCAAAGGCTGAATTTATTTTATCAAATTCTTCATCTCCAATTAAAATTTTAAGGTCGTCATTTAAATGTGATTTTGGTTTGACTCTTGATGCAACAAAAACATGATGGTTACTATCTAATTTAGATACCCATGGGGCCTTACTTAAAATATCTTTTCCATAACTACTTGTTCCGATAATTAATGCAATATTAACCATAAAATCACTCCATCAGAAATATGTTAAGATCACCGTTGCTATAAATTCTATGAACCCCATTATCACTTTCTTTTAATTTTTGGAAGTCGCTAGGATTAAATCTCCATTTATCTTTATACTCCGAATATAATGAAGGATAAAGGATTTCTCCTCTTTTAGATAATATGAAATATGTAGATTGATTTACTACTTGACTAAAGGAAGAATTTTCAGAATATCCGAAATGATCAGGGGGAGTAACACCTTCATAGCTTATCATTTTTTTCTTAACATTTTTACCATATATTGCATCATATATTCGATAGGGTGAAATTCCCATGCTTAAGATTTGGAAGTTATCATTCCGGATATCAAAAAATGTAGCCATCCCATTAAATTCTGCTTTTCCCATTTGTTCATTTGAGGTTTTAACTATTGGAGAGAAATATAAATTAAAAGTGGAAAAATATACTACGAGTAAAAGAATTAGACCAAAGGATACTAATTTAAAAATGCCATATTTAGATAATTTTCCATTAATTACCTCCAATTTTATAGTTTTTAATTTTTTATTAACACATACTGGGATGAAAATGATAGCAAAGATAAATGCCAGTGGAATAAACCTAGCAAAATCAAAAATATAAGTTCCAACGAAAGTTGTGACTGAGAGTAATAAAAAAAGAATAAACATCATGGATGGTAAAATATAAGAAAACAAATAATTTTCTTTTATTTTATTATTCCTAATAATTTTAACTAAACAAATAACGCAAAAAATTCCAATTATACCCATTATAATATATTGCCCATATTTCGAAAAAGTCAAATTAACGAGATCGATGTAGTTAGGTTGTGCATATGAAATGGTGCTCGTATATGTACCTAAAGTAGACCCCGATCCTTCACCGATTAAACCTGCATAGAATTTTTTTATATCTTTTGTAACTAAATATAGATAAGCATTCCATGAAAAAAATATTACAGATATCAGTAAAATAAGATTCATACCAGATCTAAGATTTAATTTAAATTCTTTTTTAAACAGTTTATCCTGATTATAATAAATTAGGGTCATCACTATAAAAAGCAAAACATATATTTGTGAGATGAGTGGATGTAAAAAAACTATTGAAATCAACGAAATTAGTAGTAAAATTGTAAAAACCACACTTTTATCTGATTGAGATTTAAAATAAAGGAATATGATGAAAGGTAATAACAAAATTCCCATTACATATGGAGCAAATGTGGTATAAGTTAACGTAAAAAGTAATATGGGAGAAAAAATCAGAGCTAAGTAAAAAACATCTTTCTTATAAAAAGATCTTGCTATCAAATAAAACGATAATAAAAAAAATAAACTGGAAAATTGAGGGAAAAAGTTTATAACTGTTTTAACATCTAATCCAGTTAAAATAACTAGTGATGAAGCCAACACATGAATTAAAGGATACATGTTATTTGATCCAATAAAACCAGAATTAAAAATGACTTGTAAAAAACCGAGATGAGACATTACATCTCCCGTACCAAATAGGAAGTAACCACGGATAATTGGTAAAAATATCAAAACTAAATCGTTTAGTATAATTAGTAAGTAAGAATATATTCCAAATTTGTTTTTATCTGCCAAATAACCAAAAAGTAGACTCATTTGTGCAGATACTATTGAAAATATTATGGAAAACCAGAAAAATGGTGGATAAACATCATATATTGAAATCTCATAGCCTGCTGTTGGAGGAATTATAAGTAAAATTACGATAGAGAGAAAGAGGAATGTTAAACTAATAATTATAAATATCTTTTCAAAATGTTGTTTTAACATATTCATCCTTATCCTCTTTAAAAAACTATTCTGAACTATTCTAATATTTGATCCCACTTTTCCTCTACTTTGCTATATGTAAAATTATTCTCAATTAGATTATAAGCATTTGAAATAATGTTACCAATCTTTTCATATTCTAATACTCTATTTATATCCTTAGCTATACGATGAGGTACATTTTTTTCTATTATAAATCCTGTTTCTGCATCTTTTATTATATCTGGAATGGCACCCACATTAGTGGCTAAAACTGGAGTTCCGCATGCCATTGCTTCAATTAGCACATTTGGCAGTCCTTCAGTATAAGAAGGAAGAACAAGTAATTTGAACTCATTCAAATAATGAGGCAATTCATCATGGGAAACCCATCCTTTAAGCATTACCTTTTTGTTTAAACTATTAGCGTTTATATATTCTTCCATTTCATCAAACAAAGGACCATCACCAATAAATATGAATTTTAGATCATCCCTACCCAATATTTCTATTGCTTGTATCAAATTTTTTACGCCTTTTAATTCGCTTAAAGTACCTACATAACCGATTAATTTTCTTTGATATGTTGGTTTCATCATTTTAAATGTATTTAAATCAATAAAATGTTCGCTTGTAACTCCGATTTTCTTATTATATTTTTGTAATCTTCTTTCAATAACAATTCTATTTGAATATACGATAATTTTGTCAGAAAAGAAAAAAACAACATTTGATAAATAACCAGTAATTTTGGTTAGTGGATCTTTCTTGATTTTGCCTATTTTCATTGGAAATCCTGCTAAAATTATTTTTAAATCTTTTTTCAATATTTTAACAGTTATAGAAGGCAAAATGAGACTTTCTCCCCCTATGAACAGAATTACAGAATTATAATTATTTCTATGTTGAAATAATAATCGTGAAATAGTTACTTGAAGTTTAATGTTGCTAATAATTCGCATGATGAGGTTAGAATGATTTTGATGAGTAATTTTATCAACATGAATTTTTTCGTCATTTTTAAATATATCGTATCCCTCTCCACCCGTAACTAAATAAAGTTCATCAGACAATTTATTAACAATATTTACTAAATTGGAAAAGGGTATGACTCCGCTTTTGCCCAAAGGCATAGTTACAATGCAATTACGGTGGTCCCTATTTTTCATCATTTTATCACGGCCTTCCAAATAAATAATATTTTATTAATCTTGAGGATTAAAATTATGTTAAGGCATCTATTCCAGTATATATCATAATTCTTATTTTTAATAGTTCTAAACGTGTTATGCCGGATAATATGAAGCTATATTAGCAATAAAGTCACTCAGTCAAAGTTTCATATATTCACTATTTTTGACTATTCAATAAAGAAATAATGTTTTTATTAGTATTCCTGTTTTTTATCTATTTAATATATCCATGTAAATTCTTTCAAGATTTTTAATGATATTTAACCAGTCAAATTTAGTTTCTACTATTCTTCTACCATTTTTTGCATATTTAGACCTAAGTTTTTTATTAGTTAACAAAGTTATAATTGCCTGTTTCAAGTGTTGAATGTCATGATCAGCAACTATTCCACCATTTTTATCAATAATATCTGCTATTCCGCAGTTTTTTGTCATTACCACAGGGGTCACACACACTAAAGATTCTAAAACTGTATTTGGGAATGTTTCATATCTTGAAGATAAAACATATACATCTGCATCAACATAAGCCTCTAATTTGGCTTTATTGTAAAGAGGGCCCGTGATAATAACTTTATCTGACAACTTTAGATCTATAATCATTTGTTTAATATAATTTAAAAACCCGTCGTCAGGGCCTACTATAACAAGTTTAACCATATCAAGTTCTTTTGAAATATCTGAAAATGAATTTATAAGCAGATCAATACCCTTTATTTTATTTATTCTCCCTAAAAATAAAATTACGTTTTCATCAGTTTTAATACCATATTTTTTCCTGAATTTTCCTCTTGCAGGAAGAAGCTGATACTCTGATAGATCAATTCCATTTGGAATTATTTTGATTTTGTCAGATCTAACACCCATTTGTTGATACTGCTTTAGTTCCCCATTAGTAAGAGCAATGACCATTTTTGCATCATTTAAGATTTTATATCCCCATATAAAATCATAAATTTTTTTAAAATTCTGTTTTTGAAAAAAAGGCAATACAGAACCCCTTGCTTGCAAAATATAAGGGATATTATATTTTTTTGCATATGTACGGACAACATTATTTTGGTAAGATCTGAAATTATGCATATGTATTATATCAAAATCTTTTAGATTGGTATCTAACCAGTTTTTGATCGAAGGCGAATATATTAATAGACCTAAATTATAAACAGAATGTAAACAAATTACATTTACTCCCTTCTTTATAATTGATTCAACATATTTTTCATCTTTATCAATATCTGTAGTTAATATTGTAACTTCGTGACCTGCTTTTGATAATTCTTTTGACAAGATATATGTAGAATTTACAGTTCCCCCATACTTTGGGGCAAAGAAAGGAATGACCTGAAGAATTTTCATTTGTAATATCGCTCCATTTCACTTACGACTTCTTTTTCCTTGGGATTTCTCAAGAATTTAGCACATCCATAAATTAAGGGAGTTACTGGGGAATTCATAACCAATTTGGCTATTGTTTCACTTTTAAAAAGTAATGTGGACAAACTGTCAATAACAGTCTTATTAACGCTGAATTGCATCTTGAATCTCGTCCAATCATCATTTATAGTTACGTTATTCAAATTTGTAGTTCCAAGACCCTCTTTTTCAGCAACAATCACATGTTCGGCCTTTTTAATAGGTATTCCCATCATATTTGCACCCAATGAATCTATAACAACAGGATTATTGGAGGACAAAATTAAATCTAATCTTTTAGGTTCCCCATACATGGGGCCATGACCATCCAGAGCATATATTCCATCCATCACCACCAATTTAGGGTTAAGTACTTTAGTAATCAGAGTAAGTTTCTCACTAAGATTTTTATGGTACAAACCACGCATTGTATCGGGATAACAGCCCCATAAATTTTTCATGCTAAGGGTGACTTGTGTCATTACATGGACTTTTAAAACCGGAACCGAAATAAAACAATCAACATCTTCTATTAGAAGTTTAGGAAGCTGGACCTTAACATTTTTACCATTTATATTATCCTCAACAAACTTGGATTCAATATTCGACAAGTTCACCATTTCTACCCCTGTATCCCTACAAATTTCGGGCATTTGGTGACCTTCCAGCGACTCATTCGCAGTAAACGAATGATTACCTCCATCGGATTCCCCTAAAAATACATTATCAGCTCTATCTTTCAATATTTCTAATAAATATTTTAATAATTCTGGTGAAGTGGTTATTCCTTCCTTGTAATAGGGATAAGTAAAATTTGGTTTGAGAAAAACCGTAGAATCTTTTTTAACATATTTTTTCCATTTTACGAAATCAAGACTTTTTTTAATGTCATCCTTTAAATTTTCAATTTTTGATACGTAAGCTAAATACTCATCCAACTTAAACAACTCCACCTAAAGTCTCTTCGAATTTATCAGTAATTGATGACCAATCATTATCTCGAACAAAATTACAAGCCTTTTTACCATTCTCTTGAACATCAAGCCCAATAACCTTATTTAATAAGTTTTCAGGAAAATCTACATAGGAAATACCATTATCATCACCGAATTCAGCTTTAATACCCGGTAACTGAGTAGCAATAACTGGTTTACTCATGGCCATATATTCATATAATTTAATGGGGACTATATCTTGCATTATTATCTCTTGAGGATACGCAGGTAAAATACAAACATCCGCTGCTGCTATAAATTCCGGTATCTTACGGTATGGTTGTTTACCAGTTAATATTAGTCTCCGATCAAGAATGTATTTTTCTTTAATGTCTTCTAGATCATGATAGGCATCCCCATCTCCCACTACCATCAATTTCATATTTTCATGATTTCCTTTTCCCAGTTCCTCTGCCACTTCTTTAACACCGGCAAAGTGATAAATCCAACCCATGAAAAAGAGTAATAATTCATCATCTTTAATCCCATACTCTTTTCGGATAGCAGAACCGTCAATTTTAGGATCAAACCTTTCCAAATCAATACCTGCATCAATAACAATAGTATTGTTCTCATCAGCCCCTAAGCCCACTGCGAATTCTGATAATTTTTTGTTGATGGTTATAACCTTATCAGAATTTTTGATGATACCTTTTTTAACCTGTTTTCCAATGAATTGTAGTGATTTTTCTGGTATTAAAGTATAGAGAACATCAATTAGGTAATAAACAAAAGGAATATTGTGTTTTTTGGCCGCTCTAGCAGCGATATATGTATTGATCAAACCAAAACCTACAATGACATCTGGTTTAAATTCCTTAATCTGGCGATTGATTTCTCTCCAGCTAGTCCAAGTCCAGGAGACATAATTTAAAACTGGAATCTTGAGTAGGCCGGGCCTTATCACATCAATGTTTGCTTCATCATGAATTTTATGAACACCTTTAAAAACCTGTCTTTTGGAGATTATTCCCTCATTTTTATTGGTTTTCCAGTCGATCTCATAGTCAATAACGCGTATCTTATGACCTCTTAAAGATAATCGTTCCATAAGATGGTGTTGTTGATGGGGGTTCCTCTGGATCCAGTCGGATTCTTGTACAACAAGGATATTCATAAATATCAAAATTCTGCGCTTCTCTCGATGTCATCCCAGTTTTCCACAAACCAGGAATGGGTTTTCTTTAAACCATCTTTAAAGGTTGTCTGTGGATTGTAACCCAGGATTTTTTTAGCTTTTTCAATAGAAGAAAGCAACCGAGTCTTTGCATCCCAGTCCCTGCGGGCTGCATAAGCAATTCCCTCGGTGTTACCGGTTAACTCATTCACCATGTTGGCCATATCAATAACCCTGGTTTCAGTAGCAGATCCAAGGTTAATTGCTTCTCCAATGGCTTCTTCAACTATTCCCATGGCCATGAGCCCATTAACAATATCGTCTACATAGGTCCAATCCCTTGTTTCTGAACCATCACCAGTGATGGGTAGTGCCTGGTTAGTCATGGACCAGTACATGAAGTTGGGAATTACATTACGGTATTTTCCTGGAACTTCTCCCGGTCCAAACACGTTGAAAAATCGGGCATTAACAATAGGTAACCCGTAGAGATTGTGGAAATAATTAGTGTAAAGTTCCCCTATGAGTTTGGTAACCTGGTAAGGAGTATGTAAACTAATGGAAATATCGGGTTCTTCAAAGGGCATTTTAGAGTCTAAACCATAGACTCCACATCCAGATGAAGAGTAAACAAAGCGTTCCACCCCCACAAGATGAGCATACTCTAACACTTTCAATATACCCATCCCATTAACCATGAGATCCAGTTCGGGGTTATCTACCGAGTTCTGGTTGGCAAAATGGGCTGCAAGGTGGAAAACATAGTCTGGTTTCTCCTTAAAGACACGCTTGAGCATCTCATCATCAAGGATGTCTCCCTTTACGAAGTATATATTTTCAACTTCTGGAATATTCCATTCGTAAGCTGAATCAAGATTATCTAATATTATAACTTTCTCGGCGTATTCTGATAGTTTCCGGGTGAGGTTGCTCCCTACACAACCAGCACCACCAGTCACTAAAACCGTTTTATCATTGTAATCATTATAATCCACGTTAATCTCCCCAAATAGATATTTTAATCTTCTACCCTGTAGAACCATCGCATCCATTCTACAGTTTTTTTAATCCCCTGTTCAGGATTTATTTTAGGGTCATGCTTTAAATCCTTTATTGCCTTGGAAAAATCAATGGTTTTAACCTGGGTGGTGAAGTCCTCTGCCTCTTCATAGGTAACTAAAGAATCATCACGACCGACAGCGTTTAATACTATGTCTGAATAGTCCTTAATATCTTTCTCCCATTCTGTACGTCCACCAACATTGTATACTTCACCCGGGATGAAATTATCGACAATATTAGCGAAGGTGAAAGCAGTGTCTTCCACATAATCAATGATACGTTTATGTCCTTTGTAAACTGTGTAAGGTTGATTATGTAGTGCTTTATAGATAAAAATTGGTATGAAACCTTTGAATGGAGAATATTCTTCGTGGGGCCCGTAACAGTTTACTGGGCGTACACGTACAGTTTCCGTGTCAAACATGGTGGCAGAGTTCATACACATGAGTTCCCCGGCCCATTTGGTTATGGCGTAGTCATTCATCTGGTAAGTGTCTTTAATGGGGTTATTTACCATTACATCTTCGGTCATTCTTCCAGTGTAATCCCCATAAACCTCTGCAGATGAGAAAAATATCATTTTGAAACCTAGTTTTTCCTGTAATCGGATCATGTGTTTGGTTCCGATTACATTGGTCTGCCATAGGTTTTCGTAGTATCCTTCTCCGTTCCAGCGACCGTACTCTGCCGCCAGATGGTAAACATAATCAAATTTGTTATTTTTAAAAAGTCGTTCTAACTGGCGGTAGTTGCGCACATCACAGCGCTGGTAGTTGTCCCGATTATTATGAAGCAAGTCAACAGCAAATACTTCATGGCCTCTGTTTTCTAATTCTTTAACTAAATTGGTGCCTATGAATCCTGCTCCACCGGTTACCAGTATTTTTTCAGTTTCCATTAATACTCCCCTTATTTAAAAGTTATTCTATTAAAAATAAATTCTTAATTGACTCTTATAATTTTATTGGTTTGTAATCACATTTTTCACCATCTGAAACACCCTTAATATATAGTAGAGTGGTTCTAAAGCCCTGGGTAAAGACACACTTTCAATCACTCCCGGTGTGGGTAAAAATATCATTATCAATATAGTTTTGAGTTTATCTTTCCTCTTTTCGCGTAAATTACTATGAAAAACGACTTTTTCCAGTACTCCTCTGGGTTTTGACGTGAACAACCTTTTAACGATATCCTTAGATACTTCATCAACATTCGAATTATTTATCAGTTCTAGAACATCTCCTGGAAGTTGTATTTGGAATAATTCCCTTAAAATTTTAAGGTTAATCAAAAATATCCTTTTCACTCCCCAATCATCGGCAATTTTTAGGAGATATTCCCATTTAATGTTACTACAATATCTTATCAACTCAGAAATGTCACAAAAACGATATAAGCTTGAATAGGCATGACTGGCATTGTGAATGGATAGAATCAGTATTAAGTATTC
Source organism: Methanobacterium sp. BAmetb5 (assembly GCF_003491305.1). Lineage (NCBI taxonomy): Archaea > Methanobacteriati > Methanobacteriota > Methanobacteria > Methanobacteriales > Methanobacteriaceae > Methanobacterium > Methanobacterium sp. BAmetb5. The sequence goes on along the minus strand of NZ_CP022706.1, from coordinate 109,443 downwards.
AGGAGATATGGTTTTCACCTTAAACTGATCAAGGTTAACTTCTTTAAAGAATTCATTTTCTTGAAAAACTGGTTCATTTGATGTAGGGATTAATGTGGATAAGAATTTCCACTTTATCTCCAGGTTAATACCTGTTAATTTGTTTATAAAGTGATATTCTCGTTGGAATTTGTAAAATGATTTTTCTTGAGCAGAGGTGAGTTTTTCCCATGGCTCGTAACCTTCGTTAACCAATATATCCCTTGTTCTGGGAACATCCTCTATTGGAACATAGAAATCTAAATCACCAAATATACGGAATCCAAGATTTTTGTAAATCAGTATTGCCAACACAGGACCTTTGTAGGGTATGGGAACGACACCCTGTTTTTGCAAGATGTCTACAACCTCTAAAAGTTCTTTGAACATCATCAAATTTTTCTGGACATTTTTATGGAAGTGTTCCTTTAATTCCAGTTTTAGATTACTAGGTATTGCTTCCGGAGAGCTCCTATTCAAATGCCAGTATAATAAGGGACTTAAACGATGTTTGTAGGCCAAATCTATTAAATAATTCCAATCTAAATCCTGGTTGGTGAGTTGTTTAATCCGTTTAATGTTTTCACCAGATAACAGTGTCAAAGAACAGTTAAGAAGCAATTGATCCTCTGGTTTTAGATCGTAGTTCCCCACCATTTTAAATTCCCTCAAAGTACTAGATAAAAAAACTTATTTGTTTTACCAAGGTTAATATGTATACACCTTAGTGATACCATGGAAAAGAAAATATTGACAATCCTCATCTTCGTTTTTATGATAGTTGCCGTAGTTAACTCAGGCTGTATCGAAAATACTAAAGCCAACAGTACTTGGGGTGAAAAGAAATTATCCTTAGATACACTAAAAATTTACAATAACACGGTTGGAAATAGAAGCGAAGAAAATGAATCCATATATTATGTTAGTGGTTCTATTTCAAATAAGAACTCCTTCGAAGCTCTAGATCCTAAAATACAAGTCACAACATATTATGCAAATGGCACAGTATTTGCGGTGAATGATTCTCCCTACTTGAACCCTCAAAACATACCTTCCAATGGAAAATCATATTTCTATGCTAGATTTGAAGATCCCAATAAACAAATTGCTAAATTTGAGGTTAAAATCTTATCAGCAAAAGGACAATATTAATAGCAGGCCCCTCCATTCAAGAGTAATCCCTTACCCTCTTCTTCATCCACTTCCAGACTCCTGAATCTTCCCCTGACTTATAAGATAAATCTGATCTGCATTTTTAATGGTAGAAATTCGGTGGGCAATCATGAGAATGGTTATTTTACCGTGAATATTGTCAATGGCCTTTAATATTTTCTTTTCATTTTCTGAATCAAGGTTACTAGAGGCCTCATCCATAATAAGGAGTGAAGGTTTCCTTAAGAGTGCTCTAGCCAGGGCCAAGCGCTGTCTTTCTCCACCGGATAATCTAACACCCCTATCACCAATTACAGTATCCATACCATCAGGTAATTTACTAACAAAACCGTATGCGGCGGCTATTTTTAGGGCTTCCTTAAGGTCATCTTCACTGGCATCAGGACTGGCAAGTTTTAAATTAAAACGGATGGTTTCATTGAATAGGAACGTTTCCTGGGCCACATAACCAATCCTGTTTCTCCAAGAATGAATGGTACTATTGGTTACTGGTTTCCCATCAACAGTTACTCTTCCTTGGTCCGGACTGATGAGACCCATCACCAGATCAGCCACAGTACTTTTACCCGCTCCTGATGGTCCTGCAAGGGCAATGGTCTTACCGGCTGGTATTTCCAAGTTCAAATTATCCAGAGTGAAATGTTCTTCATCTCCATATGAAAAAAAAACATTTTCCAGTTTAATAGAATCTTTAAACTCAATTGACCCATTATCTCGTTCTTCAGATTCTGAGTTACCTAAAAACTGTTCTTCGAGATTGTTTACATTACCAAATGCAGGTAACATGTTGATGAAGTACTGGTAAGCCCTTTGAACTGTTGAAAACTGAGGAATCATCCTAACAAATAGATAAATCAATAAAAAAAGACTGGCAGTGGGCAACTTTACAACTTCAATAAGGATGAACACCATGAATGCCAGAACAATTACCGTTCCCACATCGAAAAGTAATTTAACATCTGCATAACTCCTTATAGCTTGAAGGTAGTTCCCGGCCACTTGGTTTGACTGTTTTTTAAATATTTTTTTGTTTTCATCCTGCATTCCAAAGCTTTTTATGGTTTTCATTCCATCTAGGTGTTGGAGTATGGAATAATATAAATCACGAGTGGTAGTGGTTATATCCTCACCACTGGTCCTGGACCTGCTGGCTCGTCTTCTTAAAACTAATAAAATAACTATTCCCACTGCAAATATCACACCAGTAAAAATGCCAGCCAGTTCCAGGGCAAAGATGATGTAAACTACCAGAATCATGATACTGGCTATGAAAGTCAAAAATTGTCCGGTTCCCGTGCTTATCCTGTCGATTTCATTGGTGAGTGCGTGGGCCAGACTGGATGATTTCATTCTAGAAAAGAAGAGCCAGTTGGAGTTGGTGACAGCAGTGTATAGTCTTTGGCGGAGGTGGTTGGCAAACTGGTACTGAATCTGGGAGGTTTGAAGAGTCTGGTATCTGGTTAAAAGGGCACTGAAGCTGATCACAACCACATAAAGGACCAACACCAGAACCAATGTGGGCTGCACACCGAGATATGAGAAAAAACTTGAAACCAGAACATCGATCTGCCCCAGAGATCCCTGGCCCACATCTAAACCCACCAGTCCCAGCAGGGGAACTAATATAAGCAGACTAACAGCCTCGTTAAGACTCAAAATAACCATTAAAGTTAGGGCTAGTACTACTTTCCGAGGCATTAAACTGATTAAGTTCTCGGTGAACTCACCCATGAGGCTGTTTTTAAAATATTGCTTTAACATGAAACACCCTTTAAACTCAAGTCTGATCAATATCCAATATGGTTTTAAAGTCCTTCTCTGATTCTCCCAAAACCACCCGCTTACCATGCTCCAACCAGGCATGGGCTTCAAACTCTCCATTTAGAGTTGAAACTCCGATCTTAATGGAAGGTTGATAACCATATTTGGAGAACAATATGTACCCTGCTAGGGCCTGCACCAGGCAGGTGGCCCGGGGAACATACCTTGAAGCTACGGTGATCATGATTCGTAGTCTGACCATAGAAACCAAGTGTTCCGTGGTTGGATGATGTTTACTGGCCTTTTTCTGGACTTTTCTTTGAACAGAAGGAAATGGAAATATCCAGAGAGTTATTCTTATCCTAATTACCCAGAATAGGGATTCAAGGGCAACCAGTTTATCTCTGGAGGGTAATTTTATGAAGTTTGAAATAACTCCCATATTCATTGACTCTCAATTTTCAGGTTATAGTACACTCTTGTAACTTTCCTATATAATATACAAGAAACATATCTAGAACAACACCTCCCCAAAAAATACTATTGTGACGAAATTCACAAAGTGATTTTCAACTGTATAATTTTCCACCAAAAACTAATTTTTCCAATTTATATTGTGAAAATTTGCACATGACTAATAAAGTCATCTAAGTTTTTTGGTGAAAATCTTCACCAAATTTTATTTTAGCAGAAAGTTAAATTTCAAATAGAAATATTGTTGATAGGTTTTAATCTGATTTTTGTGAAACATGTCACATTTTTATAAAGGAGATTGTGACTAGATTCACAGTTAAATTAGGGTTTTTAGGAACCTTTATATATCACTGTCACCAAGTCTTTATGTAGAGAATATTAACATCAAAAGATTATATTGCTCAGCATCAACAACAGATGTTAAGTCATACAAATATGATCCTCAACAGGGTTTTAATCTTAGAATATTCATGGGGGAATAGGAATTAAAATCAAAAAGAATTTTTTAATGCTCATTCTAGCATTTGCATTTGTTTTTACTATTTTAGGCACATCTGCAGCTGCGGTGAATGGAACAGGAAACAATACAAACACTTCTATTGATCTAACCAGTGACTGTTCTACTGGTTCAGATCCAATTATAAGCGGAACAGTAACTGTGAATGAATATGGCCACATAAGGCCCTTGGAAGGCGCAACGGTAATTGCAAATTCAACCAGTGGAGTAGTCATGGGCAGCACCACCACTGACGCCAATGGACATTACACACTGAACTTCTACAGCACTGAAACGACTTTTAATATTATAGCCAGTTACATTGGATGTACCCCCATTACCAAAAGTGTGACTGTCAGCAACGGTGCTAATTATCCCACTGACCCCAACAAATATGGCACTGCAAACTTCGAGTTAACACCCAAAACAGCAACTTTAACCAGTACCGGAAACGGTCAAAGTGTTTACATCCAGGGACAGAATAAAGACGGATTTGCCGGCGTTATTAACGTTAGAGTTGACGGGACAATCTATACTGCTTATTGTATTGACCTTTTTACCCCCATCAGTACCGGTGATACCTTACTGGTTAACGGACCACTTCCCGGGACTGCGGGAGACCTGCCCAGTGAGGTAGAATGGGATAAAGTTAGTTACATATTAAATCATTACAACCCTTCATCCGATAATGAAGCAGCTGCCATACAGTGCGCAATCTGGTACTTCACTTCTGTACACTATGGAATTTACAATCCATCTGCCCCTGTAGGCACCTACTACCAGTACATGACTGCCCCAAGAGATGGTGTGATTAGGAATTGGTGGGGCGATGACACGTCAGTCAGGACTAGGGCATGGGCTATTATTAATGCAGTTAACGCCGCTACTATACCTTCTTACCCTAACAGTGTAACTGTAACTCCAGAAACAACCACCGTAGCTAATGGTCAAACTGTTACCATAACTGCAACAGTTCGTGACATTAATGGCAACCCCTTACAGGGCGTTACAGTTAATTTCCAAAAAACCAGTGGAAGTTTAAGCCGTACTTCCGGAACTACTGATGCTAATGGCCAAGTTTCCACAGTTTTAACCCTCGGGAACAATAGTAACTCTGTGGTTACCGCATATGTCAGTGGAAATTATGGTAACTTATTATACGATGACCAGTACGCCAGTGTCCGGAAACAGAACCTTGTGGCTAGAAATGTTTTACCCTTAACTATATCTGCATTTTCCATAATAAAGACCGCATCCACCGCCAACGTGGCTTTAACCCAAACTGCCAGCACCCCGGTGAATGTAGGTGATACTGTAACCTATACTGTGACCGCCACCAACAACGGACCCAACACAGCAACGGGTATATTAATTAGTGATATAATACCTGCAGGTCTAAGTGGAGTCACCGTGACCCCCTCTGTGGGAACCTACTACAATGGTGTTTGGACCATTCCCACCCTGGCCAACAGTGACAGTGCCACCCTGAAAATCACCGGAATTGCCACTGCAGCAATGGCTGGATTAACTACCACTAACACTGCTACCAGAACTTCCCAGGAACAGTACAACAACCAGCCTACAACCACTACTGCCGGAGTTTACACTAAAAAGGCAGATCTTTCCCTATCACAGACTGTTAACGGGCAATCCACGGGAACTATCAACGGGAATGTTGGTGATAGCGTAACCTTCCGCATCACTGCCACCAACAACGGCCCGGATGCAGCCACTAATATTAACATTCGAGATATTATTCCGGGAGGATTAACTGGATTAACCATCACCCCCAGTGTAGGGACTTACAACCCGAACACTGGAATATGGACCATACCCAGTCTGGCTAACGGTGCCAGTGCAACCCTGACCATAACTGGAACTATTGGTTCCAGCATGGCTGGACAAACAACCACCAACACCGGAAATGTAATCAGCCAGACTGAATACGACCCAACCACACCCAGCACTACCAGCATACCAGTTTACACTAAAATAGCCGATGTGGCAGTAACCCAGACTGTCAATAATGGTAACAGTGCCACGGTTAACGTTAACGATACTGTAACTTACATCATAACTGCAGTAAACAGGGGATTGGACGCAGCCACCAACCTGCAGATAACTGCCCTACTGCCAAGTGGACTAACTGACTTAACCTACACCATAAGTGGAACTGGAACATACAACCCATCCACTGGACTGTGGAACATTGGAATCTTAAACAGTGGTGCAACCACCATACTCACCATAACCGGAAAAGTCACTGCAGCAATGGCCGGATTAACCACCACCAACTACGCTAACAGAACCAGTCAAACTGAATATAACCCATCAGCAGCAAGTACCAGTACCACGGTTTACACTAAACTCTCCGACCCCATAATCACCCAGACGGTGAATGGTCAGAGTACCGGCTCAATGAACGTGAATGTGGGGGATGATGTGACCATTGTGGTTAACGCTTACTGTAGTGGTCCGGATGATGCTACTAACATCCAGATCCGGGACATAATCCCCGCTGGACTTACTGGTGTCACTGTAACCCCTTCAGTGGGAACATATGACCCTAACACTGGAATCTGGACCATTCCTTTCCTGGAAAAATTCACCACTACCACCCTAACCATAAATGGTAAAGCAGGAACCAGTATGGCTGGAACCAGCATAACCAACCGTGCAACTGAAATCTTCCAGACAGAATACAACCCGTACCCCGGAGACAGTATCAGTATACCTGTATATGCGACAAACACAGATATCACACTTGAAACATATGCTTATTCAAAGTACAATGCTTGGCATTACAATGTAGAAATACCTTTCATAACATCAGTAAAAAATAACGCTGCAAGCACCGCTAACAACGTGGTCGTTGAAATAAAAATACCCATAAATGAAACCCTAATCTCAGTAAACCTTAGACACGGTGATTCTTACGAGTACAATGAACTCACAAGAATCTTAACATGGATTGTAGGTTCATTACCAGGAAAACAGATAGCAACATTAGAATACACATTACTAAATAAAAACATAGGTATTATCGATATAAACTCAACAGCGAAAACAGGCGACCAAACAACAACATCCAATTGGACAATTAACACTCCAAACGCTGCAGATGTTGAAATCACCCAACAAGCCAGCAACTACAACCCAACACCCGGAGAAATAATCACAATAACCGTAACAGCAAAAAATAACGGCCCATCCAATGCATCTGGATACAAAATACAAAACACAATACCATCAGGCCTCACATTAATTTCAGCAACACCCAGCAAAGGAACCTACAGCAATGGAATCTGGAATCTTGGTACACTTTCATACATCGATGGTATCGGAGAAACAGCAACCCTAACCCTAAAAGTACAATACAACTCACCAACAGCCAACAACGCATACAGATCCTCATCATCAACATACGATTGGGTCACAACAAACAGTGGAAGCACACAATACCCCTAGGCGGAAAAATATAAGTTGGGAAATTCCCAATATTTTTCTTATTTTTGAAAGAAAGTTATAAGAACTGCCATATTATATAAAAATTATAAAAATTGGGATGGTTTTAATGGTAGATAATGAAATCAAGAAAAAATACAATAAACCTGAATTAATTACACATGATACAGTGAAAAATTTAACTGAAGCAGTAAGTGTTGGATCAGCAGATTTGAACGATGGTCTTTATTAAATTAAAATTCATTTATTATTTTTATAAAATTGGATTCATATGCGTTCAACAACCTATTACGCTCATGGATTAAACATTAAATCTGAACTTTTTTTTCCAGAGTTTCCCCTAAAACAAACATCTGAAATTGATGTTATTATTCGTTTTGGAATAACAAATTTGTTCAATGATTCCAGTAAGAATTTTCGTGAAATATATTTGAGCAAATTTATACAAATAAAAATTACATCCTGCAATTTATTGTACCTTTTTTGGAATGATATTCAAATATTTACAATTAAGAACAATGAAATTATTATAAACCCCAACACCGGTTTAGATTTAAATTATATAAAATTTCTTTTATTTGGATATGGATTTGCAATTTTACTATACTTGAAGGGTCGGTTAGTACTCCACGCAAATGCTGTGGATATGGATAATAGTGCAGTTGTTATCTCAGGAGTTAGTGGAATAGGTAAATCTACACTATCCTTTGCTTTCCATCAAAAAGGTTACAAATTGTTATGTGATGATGTTTTAAGTATTAATATAGGGAAAAAATTCCAAATAGTATACCCTAGCTTCCCCAGAATTAAACTTTGGCCAGATGTAATCAAAAATTTTGAAGAAGATCCGGAAATGGTACCAAAAATTCATGACAAGACATCAAAAAGGTTTTATAATGTCTCAGGAAATTTTTCAGATATTAAAAAACAAATTAGAGCTATTTATTTCATTAAAGTAACAGGTGATATTAAAATTAAAGAAATAAATCCACAAAAAGCAATGATGGAGTTAATAAAGAGTTCATATTGTTATAAATTGCTAAATCATCATGAAATTTCTGAAAATTTGAGTCAATGCTCTGCAATTGTAAATAAAGTACCAGTTAAAATTCTTGAGGTAAAAAAATCTTACGAAAGTTTAAATAAATTAGTTGAAATTGTTGAAAATGATATTTTAAAAAATTAAACTTGTTAATTTCAAACTTAATAATAAATTATATCAGAAAAATTCACTTATCATTGTATTTATTAAAAATTTTTTGGATCCATAGTGAAAAAGTGACTATTCCAAATAGGGGAAGTGCACTATTACTTTGATCAGAAACATACTTACTATAAATTTCATTAACAGAATCAATATTTACATAATCTTCAATTAAATGGGTTTTATTAAATAATATATCATCAATAAGTGGTTTTTCAAATAATAAAAAGTTTTTTCGAAAATTATGACCCAAATTTCCTTTGCATGGCCTCCATTGTATTCCTCGAGGTAAGATATTTTCCATTGCACGACGTAAAATAATCCGACTCCACCCATTATTTATTTTTTGTTCAAGAGGGAGAGCTAAACAGAATTCAATTAGCCGCTTGTCAAAAAAAGGATATCGTGCCTCTAAATTTGCTGCCGCAGAAGATTTATCTGTTCTTTCTAGAACAGCTTGTAATATTCCTCTTTTAAGAAGAAGATGATGATAAGATTTGGATGACCTTGCTTTTCGGAATTGATTTTCATGAATTACAACTTTTTGTTTTACTTTTGTTTCTTTAGCAAAATTTTCATTTATTAAATTAGGGGTACCCATCTCTAAAGGTATTGGAATTCTTAACATCCTAAATATATCAAATAAAATTTGAGGAATAAATGGTAAAACTAATGATGGAAATATATGTTGTTTTAAAATACTCCTTTTGCTCCGTTTACAGTGAAGATATAACTCTTTGAACCCATGGTACCATTTTAATGATTTCAAATAATCAATTTCAAATCTTTGCCCGTGAGATAGTGTAGTATCACCATCTAAACCATCTAAAAGTACTTTGACACCTGTCTTATTAGCCTTTTGGTGAATATCCCAGTATATGTAATTATTAACTGCATATAAAGGTTCATCAAAATGCCATAAAACATCTTCGATCATTGACAAGGGGCTTAATTGATCGGCTTTAATAAAATGAGGCTTTAACTTGTATTCTCCAAGAACTTGATTTATGTAATGTTGTTCGTCGCTTTCTGGAGTATTTTCAAATGTGGCAGAAAATGTATGAAAGGTTTGAACAGTTTCTTCTGATAATATAATTCTCGCAGTACAAACAATAGAAGAGGAATCCAGCCCACCACTAAGTAAAGAACCTACAGGAAACGCACTTCGTAAACGACATTTAACAGCTTCCGTAAAAATTTTCAAAAAAGCTTTGGTATATTCTTCATCAGAATCCATTTTAATTTCTTTATTAACATTCAATTCCCAATAGTTAAGTTTATTATACTCAGTATCATTAATTATTAGAGTATTTGCGGAGGGTAAACGAAATATATTTTCATAAAATGTATTTTTCTTATCCTCAAATAAAAGACTCATATATTCCGCAACTTTAATTTTATTTATTTTACATGAAACTTCTTTAGCAGAGATGATTGATTTGATTTCCGTAGCAAATAAAAAAAAATCATTTGATAAATAATAATAAAAAGGTTTAACCCCCATATGGTCCCTTGCACACAATAACTGTTCCTTATTTTTATCCCAAATTGCAAAGGCAAAATCACCCAAAAGCTCTTCAGGACACTTTTCACCCCATTTTTCGTATGCCTTAAGAATGAAGTAACTGTCGGACACATATTCTTTGTCCTCAATTCCCAATCTGGGTGCCAAATCTTTCCGGTTATCTATCCGGGCATCAGCCGTTATGACCAGTCCAGATTCTTCATCTTCAAAGGGCAGTGTTTCGTGGAGGGATTCCTGGGTTGTGTGGAGCATCTGGTGGCCGAATGCTACTGGTCCTTCACACCAGACCCGGGATCCATCTGGTCCCCTGTGGGCTATTTTGTCATTCATCTTCTTGATGTCAGCCGGATCCACATCCTGCCCATCTCGTCTGAAAATTCCAGTTATTCCACTCATAGACGTACCCACATTTGAAAACTAATTTCTATGAATTGCTATTACCTAATATGAAAATTATAGAAACCTTGGATGATCTTTAAAAATAGTTAGATTTATCATTTCTTCCTTACTTTACTAAAATCTGACTGATGAAGACTTTTAAAAAATTAATCATCACCTAAGACTTCAACCAGGCCTTTTTCCGTCATTTCATTCATTAATTCGAATAAATCTCGTTCACATTCTTCCTTTTCCACATCATATTCAGCCAGGATTGCATCCCGGACCTGGTCAATGGTTTTAGGTTCCTTTATATTTTCCCAAATGAAGGCACCCACCTGATTGAGACCATAGTATATCCCGTCTTCCATTCCCAGAAGAACCATTTCATCCTCCACATTGCAGTAAACATAGTCTTTATTCACTGTTACTTTAGTAGAACCTGATAATTCCATTATAAATATCTCCAAGTGATTTTGAACGATTATCCTGAAATAATGAAGATTGAACCTTAAATTCAGACAGATAAATGAAGTTTATCCCTAAAAAAACTTCATTATATCCAGTATATAGTATCATTTTAATCTCCTTATCAATATATAATTTGTGAAAAACAGTTCATGAAAAAAAAACCCTCTAAAAAATAATCCCCACCCTAAAAAACAACACCTGTATCAAAAAATAGTAACCCCGAACGATACAGGCGTAAATAAAACATTTTAAAAACCGTAATCATGAGAATGAAATTAAAAAGAGCATAAAATGAATGGAAACACCCTTTAAGGATGTTTCCTACCAGAAACTACAGTCCCACCCATGACCATGAACATTCCAGAGGCTAGTGAAGCTAATGGTATTCCAGGGTCATCAGAGGAAGTAGTTCCTTCGGTGCTGGTAGAGATCGTGTTTTCAGTACTGGTTAAGGCAGTTTCACCCACCAAATTGCTTCCAGTAGTTTCGGTAGTTCCATCTGCACTTGTTACGAGCATGGTTTCAGTGGTGGCCAGGGTAGTTTCTCCAAGGGTTTCAGTGACTTCAGTTGTTCCCCCTGCAGCAGCTCCCATGACTTCATTAGCCACGAAGTTACCGTTGACTAAGCAGTTGATAAGGGTTAACTGGCCATTGTTTACTATGGCCTGTCCACTACCATAGTTCCAGATGGAGAGATTTTCAAGGACCACGGCTACTCCCGGTGCTATGGTTACTGTTGCACCATCACTGGTAGCTTGAATTACAGTGTCTTCTGGATTGGCTCCCTTTCCAGTTAAGTTGAGGTTTTTGTTGATGACTATCTGTTCATCATGGTTTCCAGGTTCAAGTGCCACTTGGTATCCATCGTTGGTTTCATAGTTATCTACTGCATCCTGTATAGAATTAGGTCCAGTGAAAGAATATCCAGTTTCAACCACGTATGCACTGGTGTAACTTTGTTCTGGTAAAACCAGAGCAGCTGATGCCGCCCCACTCAGTACCACTGAAACCAGAACAGTGAATACAATGAAAGTGAATTTCATTTGCAGGTTTTGGTGTTGTTTCATCTTTTTTCACCTACATAAAATTACTTCTCTATACCATACCGTGGCTTCACAATCGGATATAATTTAAAAACATTTTAGTGACTAGAGTCACAATATTGTGTGAAAATTGTCACAAAAAAATAGATTTTCCGTGTTTAAGAAGTTAAAATCATCTAAAGCAGTGATAAATTATTTTAAAAATATTAATAAGAATTTAAAAGTATTATAAATAAAAATAAGGCAGTTTAAACAGAAATTTTTATGAATTTTTCAGGAAAAATGTTCACTTTTCGTAACAAAAAATATTTGCAAAAACCATATTGTTTAACGAAGGAAAAGGTATCTTTAAGAAAATTAGGGGATTTTTTTATATCTTAAAGTCCTCTTCCACCACCCGCACCATATCCTGAATATCGGTAAAGGAATGGACAATCTCCAACCGCTTCACCTCCACGTTATTCACCAGTTGGGCGCAGTTTATCAGGTTCTCCTTCTGGGTGGTGTGCTGGAATATGCGGTTGGCCACAGAGTGACGGATGAGGTCTATCAAGTTATCCTGGGATTTCAAAACTGATATACCAGTGCTAGCCCTCTCCTCCGGCGACATCTTTTCTATAACGTAGATCTTCTCCAATTTCACTGGTTCTGGGGAAAACTGGTGGGAGGCATCACAGAATACCTTACCCGCCAGGGTCCGGATGGGAGTTAAAATATCAGTGTGGTCTTTCACTTGGTGGTAGCTTCATCAGATAAACGTACATGGGGATAACCTGGATAGACCAAGGGCAAACCTTCATCATCAAATTTTATGGCCAAAATGTCATCGGCTATTAGGGGATATCCTTCCACATAGAGGTGGATGGCAGTGGTGGATTTACCATTGCCCCGGTGACCCAGAAAGGCCACTGCCCCAGTACCTGTGTTCACTGCACTACCGTGGAGAACTAGAAATCCCCTCTGGTGCAGTAGAAGTGCCATAACTGGCCCTAAGAGGAAGGGAATTATTTTAAGATCATCTGAACTTTTCAGATCCTTATCAGACTCCACAGTAACCAGTTCACCCTCACTGATCTTCACTTTTCCAATATCATCCCACCAGAGGTATACATCTTCTCCATTTACCAAGTAGTTATCTCCTTCTACCTCGGCCTTGTTCACCTGAAGTGGATCCACCTCACCCCGTATGATCTTCACCTCTGGTTTATCTGAACCTTCCATCATTCCTGGAAGTTCAATTTCCGATGAGATTTCCAGTCCAAATGCTTTGTAATTAAACATATGCCAGTTTCTCCATAAATATAGTCAAAAGTTACAGGTTATTTGTAATCCTATGATAGATATTTCTCAGTATTTTCTGGATAAAATATTTTCAGTTTCAATTTCATAGGGTACTTATAAAAACGGATATAATTTGATTAAAACCCAGCCATTTACTAAGTATTTTATACCTCTTCATCCAACAACTGTTTATGAAACTCTCATCACAGAAAGACCTTCTACTAGTTATCACCATCAGCGGGGCGGTTCTAATATTGAACTGGCTCGGACTGTTGAAAGGATCAGAGTTATCCACACTACTCACAATTTTTGCATTATTCCTACCAGGATACGCCATGATAACTGCAATCTGGCTTGATGATGAGAGCATGGGCTGGACAATGCGTGCAGGGGTGGGTTTTGTCCTGGGACTTATTTTTGTACTGTTTTTACCATTAATATTCAACAGTTTAAACTGGGGATATCTTGACAGTTATCTCTACTCCATACTCTTCATTCTGGCCATTCTGTTCTCTATATTGGCCATGGTTCGGCGTTCAGAGGGAGAGTACGAAGAAGAAGTGCTCCCTGAAGAGGGCCAGATCACTCTGGAGGAATCCATTGAACGGGCCGCATTACTGAGGCAACAAGCAGATGTAGAAGCTGATGAATACGAAGATTACTACTATGACGAAGAGTACCCTGAAGAAGGATACAGTGAAGAAGAGATTACTGGAGAGGAATACGATGAAGATGGACTTGCTGAAGATGAACACTTCACTGAAAAAGACTACCCCTTGGATGAAAGTGGTAAAAAAATAGAAGATTTAGAAAAAGAGAAATCCTTACAGTACGAAAGGGTGGAGGACTTCCAAAAAGGAGAAGAATATCCATCTGATGACGAACTGACTCCACCAGAAAAATCCAGGGTTGCACCCTTCAAAATAGAAGAACCCACCACAATATCCGATCTGGACTATGAGGCAGAAATGGATAAACCAGTCTGGGCAGAAGAACCTCCAGAGAAGAAATCTGGCTTTAAGAACTGGGACATGGCCATGATCCTCTTCTTAACTGGAATTTCCTTACTGTTCCTATATTTCAACCCCCTTAAAACCACATCCACTTCCATAATCTTCTTTATACTCTTACTTTTCATCATGGGTTACGCCGGGTTAACCATCGTCTTTCCGGATAAATCCCGTACCAGTACCCGGAACCTCCTCTTAGGGAGTACAAGTATAGCTATTGTTCTATTCATACTATCTTTCCTGGCCTGGAGAGTGGAAATATTACCTAATCTACCTAAATTTATTGTGAGGATACTGTTCGTGGCCTCAGTTCTACTTTCTGCCGGAGCGTTTATCCGGAAATGGCAAGTCACACATAAAGATGAGGCTCCCACTAAGGAAGCCCCGGAAGAACCAGTCCCAGAACCCGTTGAAGAAGTTCGAGAACAAAAGGAAATCCCTACTGTGGAGGAAACCCTTGACATAGATGAAGTTCCGGGAAAAAAGGCCAAAGAGGAAGTTTTGGAAAAGGAATTCAAGGAGAAAAAAGATCCACTGGCCTTCCTTAAAACTCTGGGCACATCCGAAACCACAGAGATCGCGGATAAAAAGGAAATACACCAAGAACCCCCAACTTTTAAGCCCCGCAACCATTATCTGGATATAATCATCGTGGCGGCCATCACCCTACTGACGGTGGCCTTTGTACTGATACCCCCACTCAACAAGACATTTATCCGAACCATACTGGGCGTCTTACTGGTTCTATTCATTCCAGGTTATTCCTTAATAGCTGCACTATTCCCCAAATGGGGGGATCTAGATGGTATTGAGAGGGCGGCTTTAAGTTTCGGTCTGAGCATTGCAGTTACTCCCCTTATTGGCCTGGCACTTAACTACACTCCATGGGGTATCCGACTGGACCCAATACTAGTTAGTCTTACCATTTTCACCCTGGCCATGGCCACCATTGCCTTTTTAAGACGTAGGAGATTACCAGATGAAGAAAAATTCTTCGTACCCTTTGGCCAATTTACAAGAAATATCAGAGAGTCATTTAAAGGAGAATCCAGGACAGAAAGGATACTGTCCATCATATTAATCGTCAGCATAGTGCTGGCCATTGCCACCACAGCTTACGTTATAGTAAAACCCAAAGAAGGTGAAAAATTCACGGAATTCTACATTCTGGGACCAGATGGAAAGGCCAGTAACTATCCCACTAACCTAACTACCGGTCAGAATGGGTCCCTGATTATGGGGGTGGTAAATCACGAGTACACCACCACTGATTATCTCCTGGTGATTAAGGTGAACAATAACACCCTGAAGAACCAGACCCTTACCCTATCCAGTGGGGAGAAAGTGGAAATACCCTACAACTTCACCGCAGGAACTACTGGCCAGAAGAAAATGGAGTTCTTACTCTACAAGCTACCAGATAATGCAACGGCCTATCGATCATTGCACCTGTGGTTGAATGTAAAGTAGAGATAAATCATCCCCTGAAAGGATAAATTGGGTGTTTGGTGACATCATTAATTCTTTTATTTATCTCTTCACCATCCACTCCCCTAATTCTCTAATAGCCCCATATCCCCTCATTTTTCCTGTTTATTCCTTATTTGCAGTACTTTACCAAAAGCCCTGTTTTTGTGATTTGTGTCACTAAAAAAAATAGTAAAGCTTAATTATAGGCTAAAAAAGATAATAACTTTGTCCAATTAATGACATTAAACACAGAGTATTTAATTTATGGCATTTCTCGGTGTTTATTGAGATTCAAACTTTATATTGCCATTGAAAGGAAAAAAATATATAGTAATAAAAAAAGAAGGAATATACATGATATCGACTGTTACCACAACCACCACTACTACAACCACCACTGCCGCAACATCCGCGGCCACTGCAACCACTGCAGTGACTTCTGCGGATATAATGGGCTACAGTTTGATTGCCGTGGTGGCACTTATCGCATTTCTGGCTTTAAAGGAGATTTTAAGCTCCGAAGCCACCAAAAACGCCAAGATTAACAATTTTATTAACAGCTCCAACGTGGCCATACTACCCCTACTATTTGTCTTCGGTGCAGTAGTCACCTACAAAGTTGTTACCATACTCTAAGGATGTGGTTTGAAATGAAAAATAAAGTAGGATTATTAGCCATCCTGGCAGTAGTCATAGTGGTTGTGGCTGTTTCCGGATGTAGTGACAATACTTCCAGTTCTAGTAATAATAATGCCAGTGCAATATCAGAAAAGGGAACTAAACTTGCAATTATAAACAACGGGACCACCTGGGCCCACGTGGAAATGGTGGGCAATGCCACCCATAAAAACGGGACCCAGATGACCTTCTGGGCGGACACATTTATAAAACCCAATGGAAACTTAACCATGGATTTATCTCAAGTTCTAGGCTATAACAACGAGCCATTACCTGCAGGAACAACTATACGGGTACAATCATGGAAAGGACTCTTCAACACCCAGGCAGGTGGAGAAGGAACCCTTAACATTGGATTTGAAGGTTGGTCTAACACTCGTTACCCAACTTCCAGTGCACAGGTTACCAGTGTCACCTTTAACCCATTAACTATCTTCGCACTTCCAGCTAACGTCACTGACAGCGTTGCATTTATGGCAACCACCCCTGAAGAACTGGCTAAAATACAGTCCATCGACACCACTGAACAGGAACCTCTCTATGAGGAAGAAGTAATTGTAGTGAACGCTGATGGAAGCGTAACCATCACCGTCACCAGACCTCCTGAACTGTGTCGGGCTATAGCAAGTCTTGTCTAAAAAATACAATTCCCCTCTTTTTTTATTTATTTTAACTTCTTTTGAGTTTATACTAACCAATTAGAACTATGGCTTAATTCGTAAATCCCGAATTATATTAACCGAAAGGATGATTCTTTATAAAAAAGAAGATAATTGATTACAATGAATCAAAAAATTTTAATCACTGCCCTGGTACTTGTAGTTGGTTTATCCACCCTTGCGGTACTGGAAGTTTCCAATGGATTCATAAGCGGACTGGTATTTGACCAGATACCCTACAACTACACTGCCAAAGTGTGGATCCCCCCTACTCATCCCGACGACCCAAACTCCTCATCCCTAGGAGGATTTTACAAGATCAATGGAAAGGGAAAAGATTTCCAATTCTATTTAAAACTATCTGGTGCGGAAGAGTCCGAGAGCCCCCTGGACTACACTGCGGAGGGACTTAATGGTACCGGCAGAATTGAAGAGATAAAGGTCACATCGGGGACAATTTACTCCCTGTTAACCCAGGATGTCAGGGGAACTATGTTCAACACCATCTTCCATGGTTATATGAACATGACCTGCGCCGCCTGGACCGGAGTTACCTACTTTAAGAATGATGGTAAAAATTTTGGGGGTAACTTCACCATTGACGGGACCATGACTGACTGGGAAGGTAATTACACCTTAAAATGGGAAACTTTCCGTATTGCAGCTACTGCTGATTACTTATGGTACCCCAATAACCAGAAATCCGTGGCAAAAAGAGTTCAAAGGACTTACTACCTTTAATTCCTTCTTTAGTCTTTTGGGTAGTTATAACTCCTTAAATTATTTCTTTATTTTTAGATAATTTCTAAATCTTTAAAATATGCTCTAAATCTTTAAAATTAATGCCAATCTTTAAATCTCAATTTATTTTAAAAAAATTAAAAAAAATATTCAGCTTATTTTCCCATAGCCCTGAAAATCATTCGGGAAACACTGTGCAGTATCAAACCAGTGAAAGCAATGAAGGAGCCAAAAATAGCTACTATACCAGCTAGTGCTGTTGGAAGCAAAGTACTAGAACCGCCGCTTAAATAGTCTGTGAAGAATTTCAAACTGAGTATAATCCCTATTGAAATCATTATAACCCCTGGTAGGGTAAAATAGTATAATGGGCGGTTGAATTCCATGTCCTGAAGGATTCGCACCAGGACACTTACACCATGGCTAACAGGGTTCTTTTTATGATGATTTATTTCCCCATAAGTAGCGGATATTTCCACTTCCTTAATCCTCAAACCAGCCTTAGCTGCCTCAATGAGCATTTCACTTTCAATGGTGTAATCAGGACTGCGGAAACGGAATACTGGTAAGGTGTGTCCGGCAAAGGCACGGAACCCGCTTTGACTGTCAGTAACGTCTAAATTTTTCCCACTGATGTTAGTGGCTGTGTCCAGGACGTTTTGTCCTACTCTACGGTAAGAAGGGGTTTCTTTCCCATTACCATTCAAGTAGCGACTGCCGTTCACCACGTCTGCTTCACCCTTGATTATGGGTTCTAACAGGCGGGGTATTTCACGGGGTTGGTGCTGACCGTCAGAATCTAGGGTGAGGATTATGTCGGCATCCCGGGCTGCTTGAAAACCAGTCTTAAGTGCAGCCCCCTTACCCATGTTTTGGGAGTGCATGAACACTTCCGCGCCGGCTAACTTGGCTATTTCTGCAGTTTTATCACTGCTGCCATCATCTACAACGATAACCCTTAGCACGTGCTGGCGAGTGCCCAGAACTACGCTGCCAATGGTTTTTTCTTCGTTGTAAGCAGGTATGATTGCGGTTACTTTAATTTAGGCCCCTCCTCCAAGTGATTATTCCTGTTAAAATTGTATTGTGGTATCAATATATATAATTGTTGTTAATATTGCCGTAAAAGCGAATAGGAGTAAGGCAAGAATACAATTTAATATGTAGTTATTAATATGTAAATACTACATATTATACATTATTATCAATAACGCCTTATTTAAAGTTAATCCTTTATGTTTTGAATTAATTCCAATTGAAATAGGTAAGGTCATGATTTTATTTGGTATTTTGGCTGAAAATAGTTTTATTGCGGTTTTTTCAGGATTGAATTTACAATCATGTCTTAAAATCTTTAGAATATGGAGAAAATCTTAGGAAGTAGTTAGAATTATATGTTAATAGGAATAAATCTTTTGATATCCTTTTTATTAGAATACTACTAACTTTAATGCTCTATCCCAATTAAGTAAAATGAGGAGTAATGAACTTGAAGATCACGGAAATGGTCAATGACAAACGTTTGAATATAGGATTGCCCAGTAATTACATTATAACCCTTATTGTATACCTTTTAGCCCTGATTGCGGCAGAACTTTTAACCACTTATGTTAACAAGATATGGGGCCTGTCTTTACACACCATTATCCTATTTGCACTCCTGGTGAACGCTTCAATGGTGGAATCACCTGATTTTGCCAACTTGCTGCGCAGTTTGATGCCCATACCTATTATACGTGTGGTGGGTCTTTCCATTCCCATGATGCAGATCCAGCCCCTCTACTGGTTCCCTATCGTGGCCATACCCCTATTTGCTGCCTCCATAATTCTCATGCGTAACCAGGGCCTGTCCCTGAAGGATGTAGGGATGACCTTAGGAGGTAATATAAAATTACAAGCCCTAATTGCTGCCACTGGATTTTTTTCCGGGATTATAGAGTTTTTCATCCTCAAACCAGCACCACTTATCGAACAGTTCACCCCGGCCCTTCTTATTGGGGCCTTCTTCATACTCTTAATATCCACTGGACTGGCTGAAGAATTGCTGTTTCGGGGGATCCTCCAGACCAATGTTACCAAAATGTTCGGAACAGTATTCGCTCTCCTTTACACGTCCCTGGTGTTTACCACCATGCACATAGGCTGGATATACTTTTCTGACCTGGTCTTCGTGTTCTCTGTGGCCATGTTCTATGGTTACTGCCTTATAAAAACCAAATCCCTTGTGGGAGTGACGGTGGCTCACGGAATATCCAATTCCATGTTGTTCCTGGTGATGCCCTTCGTTAATCTAGCTGCCTTTGGCATATTCTGAGTTTTAAAGTATCCATCAGAACTTATTCTGCGGGTTAAAAAAAGATGAATAGTATCTTAAATGAATGGTTTCTTAATAGAAAGAAATCTCAAAAATAGGAAAAATTTAACCCCTCCCCAAATGAAAGGGGTGCTTCTTTTAATTTATAAAAGGTACTTCAACCCTTATTCTCCTTCACCCTTCCGGTATTCATGGGTGAAGTGTGCATCGTAGAGCTTGGATGGAGTTACCTCATCTATACCAAGCACATCCCCCACCACAATAAGGGCGGTCTTGGTTATTCCGGCATCCTTTACCCGGTGGGCTATGTCCTCCAGGGTGCCCCTCACAATTTTTTGATCTTCCCAGCTGGCCTTCTGGACCACAGCCACCGGGGTTTGCCTGGTGTAGGCGGTCAAAAGTTCATCCACCACCTTCTCTATCATGTGCACTCCCAAAAATATACACATGGTAGCCTGGTGTTCGGCCAGTAAACGGATGGCTTCCTTCTCTGGTTTGGGTGTGCGCCCGGCGGGACGGGTGATGATAACTGTCTGAGAAACCTCAGGCTGGGTCAGCTCTGCTTCCAGTGCCGCAGCTGAGGCAAAGAGTGAACTCACACCAGGTATGATTTCATAAAGCACATCATGAGCCTTGAGGTACTGTATCTGCTCAGCTATGGCCCCGTAGATAGCCGGGTCTCCAGTGTGCACTCGGGCCACAAGTTTCCCTTCAGTGGCAGATTCGGCCATCATCTGGACTATTTCATCCAGGTTCATCTGGGCACTGTTGTGTATCTCTGCTCCTTCTTTGGCTCCCGATAAGACCTGGGGGTTTACCAGGGATCCAGCATATATGATGAGGTCGGCCTTTTCAATTACTTTGGCGGCTTTGATGGTGAGTAGTTCCGGGTCACCAGGACCGGCTCCAATGAAAATTACTTTGCCCTTCATTTTTTATCACTTTTTGAGTGTGCATTAAATTGTTTAGTATCTGACTTAGTTAAATTAAGTTTAAACTAGGAGTGTAATTTTGTGATGAATTCTTCCTGATGGTAAGAGTTACTTTTGGATTTGAATTCCCTGTTTAATAGTAAGAGTTACTTTGTGATTTGGAATTCCCTGTTTAATAATAGATTTACTTTGTGATTTGAATTTCTGCCGGATGATAAGAGTTACTTTGGATTAAGATTTTCAACTTTAATCAAGGTGACTGGTTCACTATAACTCGAATTTCTTTTCTTCCAGCTCTATAGACCCGTAGGGGCATTCCTGTATGCATATTTCACAGCATCCGCAGCTGGCCGGGTCAATGACTGCCTGTTCATTCTCATTCAGGGTTACGGTGTCCAGTCCAATCTGTACTTGGGGGCAGTGCTTGATGCATTCGTGCTGGCATTCATCGGCTTCACAGGTTTCATGGTCCACCACTGCGGACTTCATGGAGAAGCCCAGTGCCCGGCGCACAGCTTCCTTGACCTGGTATCCGGCCAGGTGGAGTATGGTGTCCCCCACCACGGGGTCGGTGGACATGCTGGCGTTGCAGGGGTAGTTGTGCAGTTTGGTCCCTGATTCCAGCTCGGCTTCCTCCGCCGGGAGCCCCTCAATGTTTTCGGCTATGAAGTGGGTGCTGCCACAGGGGGCAGTGCGGATTACTTTAACCTTCTTTATGAGGCCGTCGGATTCTATTTCCAGCAGGGGTCTTCCAAATTGCTGGGCGAATTCATCGATGTAGGTGTCTCCCACTGGTTCCAGGGAACAGAAAGGTTTGGGGAATACTATCTTAATTTCCGGGGCGGATTCTTCTATCTCCCGTTGCAGTCCCGGGGGTATCTGTGCCGGGTCGTGTATGGGTATGATCACTGATTGGGCACCGCTTTCCCGGGCGATGATGGGTACGATCATGTTGATATCCCCAAATAGACCCACAGCCAGGATTAAATCCGCCGGGGGTATGGATTTAGGTACGTACTGTTCAAAGTCATCTATGAACTCGGGGAGATCCTCGGGGATCTCCTCCAGACCCACCATGCTACTGGCCAGTCCCATTTCCGCCAGACTGTTGACAATTCGACTGCCATACTTCCCTGAACTTATTATGTAAAGTTTCATAGTATTCCTCTCTGCCCATTTTAGTTTTATACTCAATCTCAGTTAAAAGAACACTCTAAGTAATTAGTCCTATATTTTATAGTCCTTAATAAATTAGTTGATATTATCGCCGGTTTGACCTTTTTGAAAAATGCTCCAGTTTCAGGAATATTCCATTATCAAAAGTGTCCCATTATCAAACGTCCATTATGAGCTTCATTTAATGAAATTTGGATAACATCCATCTATCTTAAGCTGTCTAAATCATAGAAAATGGAAAAAATAGGTAAATAAGGGGGTATTGATATATTACACCTTCAGGAATTATGCCTTCAAGATTTTCTACCTTCAGGAATTATACCTTCAGGCCGAAGTTATTCCTTTAAGGCCCAGTAGCACCTTTTAGGGGAGATGATGGTTTCATCTTTTTTGAGTTCTTTCATTATTTTGTCAACTTCTTTTTTATCCACACCGGATATCTGGCTGACTTTAGTGGCATTTAATGGTTCCTCGGAGTCTTTGAATGCTTTAATTACCTTTTCTTTGTTATCCATTCATATCACCTCTTAGATTATTCCCTTTGAGTCCATATAATGTTTTTCACGAACAGTTCGATAAGTACAGAATAATATAATAAAATTAGTATTGATGAAAATATGTCAAATCCAAAAATTTATTTAATAAATCTATATTTTTTAGCTATGCGGCACATTGCATTATCACTTAAAACAATCCTTTGGGCTTTGTGTCTGCCAGTTTTAGTTATAATCACTGGATCACTAATTTTTCTGGCTTCACCAATTATTTTAGCCCCTTTGATAATCGTTCCTTCTTCAATATATGTACTCATTCAATCAATCCCAAACGTCCTTCTGACTCTAACTCCTCAAGAACTTGGCAAACGAATTCATAATCTAATTCAAGATCATCGGCAACTTCATAATCATAGGCTTCAGAATAACTCCTATAATAACCTAAAATCTCTTTTTTTGCAGTATCATAATTTATGTCACGTAAATTAATCACTTTTACCGCTTTGAGTTTATCCCTGATGGCTTCTCTTATAAAATCAGAAAAACTAAGATATATGCCTGCATCAATTAAATTTTGAATCTCTTCATTTTCACGAGAAGTAATTTTGGTACCCACTGCTTTTGGTTGTGGATTTTTTTCTTCAATTGATGATACAGAAGTCATGTTAGGTTATATATAGTTAACAATATATAAACATTCGTATGTACATTTAGATAAAACGTATTACATAAGATCATATCCTTTCAATTCAAATGGCCCATTTTTTATTTCAATGGCGTCCAGTGGGCATTCCTTCAGGCATATTTCACAGTAACCACAGGTGGCCGGGTCAATGCTGGCCTTCTTATCTTCCCGGAGGGTTATGGTGTCCAGGCCAATGAGTACCTGGGGGCAGCTTTTAATACACTCTTCCTGGCACTGGTCTGGTTTACACCTTTCCGGGTCCACCACTGCAGATTTAATGGCGTATCCCAGTCCCCTTTTTACTGCTTCCTTGATCTGGTAGCTGGCCAGGTGCATGCTGGTGTCCCCCACTGCCGGGTCAGTGCTGGTGCTGGCGTTGCAGGGGTAGTTGTGCAGTTTGTGGGCGGCCACCAGTTCGGCCTCTTCACTGGGTGTGCTCCACAGTCCCTTGGCAATGTAGTTGGTTGAACCGCAGGGTGCGCCCCGCAGGACTTTCACCTTCTTTATGTACCGGTCGGCCTTGATGACCAGTTGGGGTTTGCCGAATTTACTGGCAAACTCGTCGATAAAGGGGTCTCCCGTGGCCTGCAGTGAGCAGAATGGTTTGGGAAACACGATGTTCACGTGGGGTGCTGCTTCCTGGATCTCCTGCTGCAGTCCAGGGGGCATCTGCTGGGGGTCGTAGACCGGTATGATGGCCGAGCTTGCTCCGGTTTTACGGGCCACCTCGGGTACCACCATGTTGATGTCCCCGGAGAGTCCCACCGCTATGATCAGGTCGGCCGGGGGCAGGTTCTGGGGCACGTAACTGGCAAAGTCCTCTATAAAATCAGGCAGATCCTCGGGGAATTCTTCCATCCCCACAATATCCCCGGCCATTCCGTGCTCCGCCAGGTTGTTAACCACTCTGCTCCCGTATTTACCCGAGATTAGAAGGTAGAGTTTCATTTTTCCCTCCAATTTATATTTAAAGGTATTATTTTTTGCTCTTATTCCTTCAGTGTAATTTTCATACTTATTTACGCCATATAAATTCTGTTAAATTAATTAGGAACCTATTATATTCCAATTTAATCGGCGTCATCCAGTTTGCGGCATTTGAAGATGACAGTGCCCCCGTCGGTGTATGGTTTTCCCGGGTCAACACATTGCAGGTAGGCATGGTCTTCATCACCTTCCCTGGTGAGTCCCAGGGCCAGGGGTATCCAGTCATGTTCCAGGATAGTGGTGTAGTGTAAAATAGTAGATAATGCGTGGGTGCAGAGGGCGTCGGTTTTATCCAGGTCTATCTCCGGGTCCCGGATGGTAATGCAGTCCCCCTCCTGGTAAACCGGGCAGTGCCCCTTTATTTCATGGACAGTAATCTCCAACATAGGTGGTCCCCATTCCAAGATTAACTTGTTTAGTAAAGATTAACTTGTTTAGTATTTTTGTAAGCCCGGGTAAATAACCCTTGAGTAATGGGGTGTGGGGGTAATGATTAAAAATAAAATAGAGTATGTGGGTAATTTTTTTGGATTTGTTGGATTTTAAAAAATAATAGGAATTAAAATAGGATTTACGTATTTAAATAATAAAAAAGAGTAAATTTGGGTTTTTAACCCACTTTTACATTTATCGGCCTTACATTAATTCTTCCCGGAGGTCTATGGTGTCGGTCAGGTCTGGTCCGGTACTGATTATGGTCACCGGGACCTTGGTCTCGTTTTCTATTTCTTCCACAAACCTTTTGACTTCACCGGAAAGGGCACTGTAATCAGTCACCCGTTCACAGGATGGGTATAATCGGTCCACACAGGTCAGGGCTATCTGGGTGGCACCGTTTATCATACAGGATTCCCGGGCCATTTCCATGTCGAAGATTCCCACTCTTCGCCTTCGGCCGGTGACTGTTCCGTATTCTTCGATGTCCATCTTTTCTGCTTCTTCCTGGGTTATCTCGGAGGGGAATGGTCCTTCTCCTACCCGGGTGATGTAGGATTTGAAAACTACAATAACATCATCAATACGAGTGGGTCCTACACCAACATCAGCCGCAGCTGAGGAGGCAGTGGTGTCCTTACTGGTTACAAAGGGGTAGGTTCCGTAGTAGAGTGACAGTCCAAAGCCCTGTGACCCTTCAATGAACACGTCGCGTCCTTCATCCAGGGCAGTGTTCACCTCTAACGGCACGTCTGCCACGTAGCCATCCATGGCGTCCACGTCTATGGCCTGTTTAATGGTTCTAAGTGCCCGGTCACGGTTGGCTGGTCCGCAGCCAGTACCGGTACTTCCAATCTTCTTGAATAGGTGATCGGATCCCTTGTCCTGTTCCTTGTGTTCTTCTTCAATTATGGCGCAGCGATAATCAGCGAAGGTCCTGGTTTTTACCTGGTACTTGTTCAGGTAGTCCAGTTCATGGTGGAATACTGCTGGGTCCACCAGTACACCGGCACCTATAAGGAGTCGTGCTCCAGTGTGGACGAAACCTGATGGGATCATCCGCAGCCCATATTTTTCTCCGTTGAATTCTACTGAATGGCCTGCGTTGGGACCTACTCCAGCCCGGGCAATGATCTCCGGTTTGTCCTGGTTACAGAGGTAGGTGATGCATTTTCCTTTACCTTCATCTCCCCAGGCTCCGCCTACTAATATATTGCATGTCATGTGATCAATCCTCTCGATGATTTTAACCTCTTTTATATTGTCAACTGGCGCTTAAAAAGATTTTCCCCAAGGTAACATAAGAGAAAAATGGCTGTTAAAAGCACCACTCCATGTTTTTAGGTCTTTAATTTAGTTATGCCATGAGTATTACCTTTTACTGGTGGGGTTTGTTTCCCTGGGTTATGATCCTTTCAAATAGTTCCGGGGTGTACTTGCGCTGCATGGACACCAGTATATGCTGGTCCAGGGCTTCCTCCAGTATTTCCACCGTCAGCTTATCCTCACCCCGCCGGATGCGTATGGCCTGGGCTATCTGGGCTATGTCCCGGGCGTGGGCGAAGGTGGGTTTCAGGTTTTCTCCCCCATCCATGTAGGGGATGTACACGTTCCGGAATCTTTCCAGTACATCCGGGTCGTAGTCCTCCTTCAACTTGTCCAGGTTACGTTTGAAAACCTCCACAATCTCCTCGGGGCTGGGCACCTCCAGAAAGACGTGCAGTGGTGCCCGGCGGAGGTGGGCTTCGTCAATGATGGTAATCTCCAGGTTGGTGGACAGGGCCGGTATGAAGTGGGTGTGCACAATCACCGGTGCCCCCTTAACGTAGATGACGTCCCTCTTGTTTTCCAGGGGCACGATCATCCGGTTCAGGAGGACGTTGGGGTCCTCGTTCTGTCTTCCCAGGTCGTCCAGGAGGAGTACTCCTCCGTTGGCCTTGATTATGGGTGAGGTCTCGTACACTCCCTTGTTGGGGTTGTAGAGTGTTTCCATTTTCTCGGTGCTGAGCTCGGAACCGGTGAACACGAAGGGTGCGTAGATCTTGGCCCAGCGGGGGTCTCCGGGTTGTTCTGGTCGGAGTTTGTGGAAGTCCGGGTCCAGTAACTGTATTATATTACCACTGAACTCGATGTAGCGGGGTATGATAATGGGGGGCAGTATCTCCGACATTTTACTGGTGAGGAAGGTTTTACCGGTTCCTGGTGGTCCGTAGATGAAGAATCCTTTACCTCCAATGGCAGCTTCAGTTAGTACCTTCTTGGGGTAGGCCATTCCCACCACCTCGCGGAAGGCCTTCTCCACCACCTCGTGGGGTATGTCTATGGGGTAGCGTCCCTGGAGCTGGACTTCCATGATCTTGAAGTACTCATCGTAGGTTACCGGGGCCATTCCCATGTAGGGGTTTTCATCCATGAGCTTGGCTGCCTTGAGGTGACCCTGTTTCTTGATGGTGTACTCCACACTGGCAAAGAGGAATCCTCCTGCGGTCTGGGCCACCAGGTCCTCCTTTTCCATGGCTTTAAGGCACTGCTCCAGTATGTCCACGTGTAGTCCGGTGATTTCGTGGATCTGCTGCACCTTGATGTTACCGTAGGTGTTTATGATCTTCAGAATGAGGTTCTGTATGAAACCCTTTTCCAGGTCGATTTCATCCAGTGCTTTGGGTTCTTCCAGTACTTGGAAGAGTTTCTGCATTTTAACATCATGATAATAATCTGTTTCCATTTAAATACCGTCCAATAATATAGGGAATTTAGGTTTAATCTCGTAGTATTGTTACAACCCTTATTTTCGTGTCAGATTATCTTCATACGCCGAGTATTAATTTGTATTTCTTTGCAGTTAAAACTTCACATCACAGACACTAATGATTTGCCCCCTTTTTAGTGACATATTTCACATTATTTTAAGAATAAAACGATATCTTAAAAATAACATTAAGGTTATAACCATAATCAAAAATAGAAAGATAACCATCCATTTTAAAAATGAAATAACTCATTAAAAATTGAATATTCCTACAATAAACTATTATTGATAAAAGAAAAAAATGGGGGAAAAGAGGTTTTAGGGGTTCCCTCTATGATTAGCCATTAATCCGCCCAGTAGGCAACGGCTAGAGATCTGATGCTCATCCCCCTAAGCATTATTTTACGTTATTGCAGAGACAGTTAACTTTCCTTTAACATTTACTCCGGCAATAAAGACTCCTTTAATTCCGGTTTGATTGAACTCTATTGTACCATCAGATTCGCCACTGCCAACATTTACAGATTTACTAGAAACTACGTTGCTGGAAAAATCAGCATAGCCTTGACCTTCAGTTGGCACCACGTTTAAAGCGAAAACACCGAGAGTTGCCATGCTGCTTACATCTGTACCCCCAATACTAGTGGTAGCTGCTTGTAAACCTTGGTATTTGATTTTAACAGATTTTGCTCCTTCGGGTATTGTTACATTGTAATCTGAAGAAGAAGAAACACTGCTGTTGTCCTTGGGAAGATTAAGTTCAGCAACAACTTTTTCTCCAGAGCCGGTATTATTCCCAGTTTGTGTGCTGGTACACCCTGATGCCATTACCACCAAAATCAATATTGCTAAGATACCTGAAACTAGTATTCCATCTTTTTTCATTGAAAAACCTCCCTAAAATCTTATAATCTAATATGAACTTTAAATTATATATAAATTTATATAATTTAAAAAAGAATAGACATAATTTCAGATAAATTATAGAAGTTATGGTCATTTGTTATAATATTCAGGATAATTAATAAACATGCATCAATGTTTTAACTGATCTGAATTTTAAATAAAAAAAGGGGGAAAGAGGTTTTAAGGGTTTTCCTCTTATTGTTTTTTCCGGGTAGTGATAAATCCTCCGAATAGCTAGAACTATTCCAAAAAGAAGAAAATAATACCTTAAAAAAGCTTCTCTATATAAATGAATTCTAATCATGTAAAGAAAAAATATTTGGCTGTTAAAAAAGGGTGTGAAGGGGTAGTTAGTAGGTAGATGTTCTATTTATGAACCGTAGTTCATTTATGAGCATAGTAGAACCTTAACTGGCCATCCTCTTTCCCGTCCAGTCTGGCGAATCCTATTCTCTCCATCTGCACCACGTCATCCACTTCCACCGGAGAGATGGATTCCTCGGCGTAGCCGGAAACAATGGTGGCGTCGGGCATTACCATTTCTGTTTCC
Source organism: Methanobacterium sp. BAmetb5 (assembly GCF_003491305.1). Classification (NCBI taxonomy): domain Archaea; kingdom Methanobacteriati; phylum Methanobacteriota; class Methanobacteria; order Methanobacteriales; family Methanobacteriaceae; genus Methanobacterium; species Methanobacterium sp. BAmetb5. Next base: position 80,368 of record NZ_CP022706.1, on the reverse strand, counting down.
ACGGCATTGGTGGCTGGTACCCACTGCACTATGTGGGCCTTAGCTTCCCGGGCCTCGTCTAGGCCTTCACTGTGGTATTGGGCCTGTCCATCCTGGAAGGTGATGTTCACGGCATCCATCAATCGGAGGACTTCACCGGGCTGGGTGGGTATATCTTCACTGTCCAGGTAGACTCTTCCGTTGAAGTTCAGGGCACGCATTCCCCGGTCCAGGTGGTCAGGGTGGAGTGGTCTTTCCACGGTTCCCATTAGTGATTCTGGTACACCCTCTATCTCCACCAGCTGGGGGTGGGCCACCATGAAGTAGCGGTTGGCCTTCTCTTCCAGGAAGGTGCGGTTGAGTCCGTAGATCTTCTTCCAGCTCACAGCAGTGTCGGCCATTTTGACTCCGATCTCGGTCATGAGCTGGCGTATGGCCTCGGCCTGTATTCCCCGGCGGGCTATGGCCCGGATGGTTCCCAGGCGGGGGTCGTCCCAGCCACTGTAGATGCCGTCTTCTATTCCCTGCCGTGCCTGGGAGGTGGATAGTGGTATGTCCTCCATTTTAAGGCGTCCGTAGTGTATGAACTCCGGCACGTCCCAGTCCAGGTGGTGGTAGAGGTATTCCTGTTTTTCACTGTTGGCCAGGTGGTCCTTACCACGAAGAACGTGAGTAACACCCAGGAGGTGGTCGTCCACGGCCACCGAGAAGTTCATCATGGGGTAGACCCGGTACTTATCTCCTACACGAGGGTGGGTTTCCTCCACCACCCGCATGGCCACCCAGTCACGGATGGCCGGGTTTTTGTGTTTTATATCGGTTTTGACCCGGAGAACCATTTCTCCTTCACTGCTCTGGGGCATTTTCTCCCACAGGGCCAGGTTTTCTTCCACCGTGGCGTCCCGGTGGGGGCAGGGTTGGGAGGAATCCTTGAGTTCCTTGAACACGTCCCCGGGGCAGGTGCACATGTAGGCCCCTCCCTGTTTTATGAGTTCCTCGGCCAGCTGGTAGTAGATCTCCATGCGGTCGGACTGGATGATCTCTTCCTCCCAGGTGACTCCCATCCACTTCAGGTCTTCGGGTATCATTTGGTAGGCGTCAGGGTCCACCCTTCGAGGGTCTGTGTCTTCAACCCTCAGGATTAGCTTACCTTCGTACCGTTTACGGTATTCATCGTTGGAAAGTGCAGCCCGGGCATGTCCTATATGGAGGGGGCCTGATGGATTTGGGGCAAAACGTAGCACCACCCCGTCCTCAGTATGGGGTAAATCCGCCAGCCCCTTGACCTTTTCCTGTTTTTTCTTTTCCTGGTATCCTCCCCGGTCTTCCAGTTCGTGGTCCTGGTCCTGGGCTGACATCTGATTTACAGTTTGCACTATCTGGGCAGCGGTTTTGGAAACTTCCCCGGCGTTTTGACGGTACTCGGGGTGTTTGCTCATTATCATCCCGATAACTGCCCCGGGCTGGGCCTGGCCTCCGTGTTGGGTGGCGTTGATAAGAGCGTACTTGCGAATGATTTCTTCCAGTTTATCCATGTCATCACTTCTTCTGGTAGGTTAAAAAAATAAATTAAATAGTGTAATTTTGAATTAGAAATTTAGGAAATTAAAAAAATTAAAGGGGGAATTTAGTTACTGCGCTGGAGTACAAAGTCCGCAATGAGTAGGAGTGCTTCCCGGGCCGGGCTGTCATCTAATACATCCCGTAGTAACTGTTTGGCCTGGTTAACATCTTCTTGGGCCACCTGCCAGGCATACTCTATGGAGCCGTATTTTTCCATGATCTCCATGGCCTCGGACACATGTTCATCACCTTCTTCTTTGAGGATGGTTAGTAGTCGGTTATGGTCCTCTTCACTGGCTCTGGCCAGGGCGTTTACCACCAGGAGGGTCATTTTACCCTCTACTATGTCACTGCCCACTGGTTTTCCCAGGTCCTCTTCACTGCTGGCCACGTCCAGGTAATCGTCCTGTATCTGGAAAGCCATACCAATGAGGCGGCCATACTCGGAGAGGGCTTCGATCTGTTCATGTGTTCCTCCCCCTACTATGGCTCCGGCCTTGGTGGCCGCGGCAATAAGGGCTGCGGTTTTCTTGAAGATCATGTTGAGGTATTCTTCCTCGGTGACATCGTTGCGTTCGGCAAATCCCATGTCCAGGGCCTGGCCTTCGCAGATCTTCACACAGCTGTCCACCACGGCGTTGAGTGCGGGTAGGATGGTGGGTGCTGGTACTCCGTCTTCTTCACTCCTCATCACGGTTTCAAAGGCCTTGGAGAAGAGGGTGTCCCCGGCGAGTATGGCGGTGGGTTCTCCCCAGAGTACGTGTACCGAGGGTTTTCCCCTTCGTTTTTCATCCTGGTCCATGATGTCGTCGTGGATGAGGCTGAAAGTGTGGATGAGTTCCACTGCTGCCCCGGTTTTCAGGGCGGATTTCACCTGACCACCCACTGCTTCGGCGCTTAGTACCACCAGTGAGGGCCGTAGTTTCTTCCCGCCGGCTTTGACCAGGTGTTCTGATGCCTGGCGCAGTGTTTCCGGGTCTACTTCTTCCAGGGCTGCAGTTATCTCCTGGTCTATGTCTGCAGAGTATTTTTTAAGGATATCGGTTACTTCCATAATTAAATACCTCCGTTGAAAACCTGTGCCTGTCCATTTCTCAGTACGTGTATGTCGTTTCCCATCTTGTATCCTTCTTCTTCGGCCATTTCAGTGTAGGCTGCCAGCATCTCCAGGTCTCCGTGGGAGGGGATGATGTGTTCTGGTTGCAGCATGCGTATGAAATCACGGTGGTCTTCTCGACCGGCGTGACCGGATACGTGGGCGTTGGTGTAGATTCTTGCCCCGTTACCCTTTAAACGTCGTTCCATAAGGTTACGGTTGGCGGCGTTGGTGGGGTTGGGTATGATTGGTGCGCTGATAACCACGTTGTCACCGGGGTGGACGTTGAAGTGGGTTTTTCCACTGGCTATCCTGGGCAGGAGAGCATCTGGTTCTCCCTGGTGTCCAGTGGTGACCAGAATGTAGTCGGAACGTTTTTCCTCGGCACGGGCCAGGGCCCGGTTAACTGATTTGGGGCTGCCGAAGATACTGGCACTTTTTGGTAGTTCCAGTAATCCCATTCTCTCGGCGATACTGCCGAAACGTTCCATGGATCTTCCCAGTAGCAGGATCTTCCGGTTGCTTTTCTGGGCGATGTTACAGATGGCCTGTATACGTTCAATGTGGCTGGAGAAGGTGGTGACCAGTAGCCCTTCCTTGGAGGTGAGCATGTCCTTCATTATGTCTTCCAAAACAATACGGGCCACCTTTTCCGAGTAGGTTTTCTCCTGCTTGGTCTCGGTCATCCGGGTGGTTTCCACAATGAGGGCCAGCACTCCCTTTCTTCCCAGCTGTCTTAACCGGTCGTAATCTGGTGGTGGGCTGAGCATCATGTGGTTGTCAAATTTGAAGTCATTGGCATAGACAATGATACCTTCGGGGGTGTGCAGTACAGGGTGGACTGCCTGGGGTATACTGTGGGTGGTGTGCACGAACTCCAGGGTGATGTCCGGGGAGAGTTGCATTTTCTCTCCGGCGTTTAAGACCTGAAGGGGGTTGGAGACTTCGAATTTCCTCTCCTGTTTTATACTGTTTTCCGCCAAGGCCAGGGTGTATGGTGTTCCAATGAGGGGTGCGTCGTAGCGGTGGGCTAGTTTGGCCACTGCTCCAATGTGGTCCAGGTGTCCGTGGCTGAATACTATGGCCCGTACCTTTCCATCCACATCCTTCATCAGGGTGTCGTCAGGGATTACTCCCCTTTCAATCAGGTCCAGACTGTGCATCCGTGCTATATCTGTGTCTTCGTGGATGTGAATCCGGTCCAGGTTGATTCCCATATCAAATATGACTACATCATCCCCCACCTTTACTGCGGACATGTTTTTGCCCACTTCTTCATAGCCCCCTACGGCGATTACTTCTACACTCATAAGGATGACCTCCTTGCATAAATTTTAGTATCGTAGCCCCTTTCCTGGAGCCATTCTCTGGTTTTTCCCTGGATTACCAGGTCTGTGTTCTGTAGTTCTTCTAGGTTGGATGCTCCCACCAGGAACATGGCCACCTTCATCTGGTTGATGAAGTTGTGGAAGAAGTCCTGGAGGATTTTCTCTCCCTGGTAGGATGCCTTGAGTACGGGCAGAGCCATTCCCACGGCATCGGCTCCCAGAGCCAGTGCTTTTACTGCTTCCAATCCGTTCCTTATTCCCCCAGAGGATATAACTGGTATTCCCACGCTTTGTGAGACTTCCACTGTGCTGGCTGCGGTGGTTATTCCCCAGTCCCAGTAGAGTTCTCCCATGGATTTATCCTGGGAACGGTGGGTTTCCACTGCTGCCCAGCTGGTTCCTCCAGCTCCGGCCACATCTATGGCCTTGATTCCTGCATTTTCCAGTAATTGAGCGTCGTTTCCACTGATGCCTGCCCCGGTTTCCTTGGCAATCACCGGGATGCTGGTGTTTTTCACAGTTTCCTGGATGTTTTCCAGGTATCCTCTACTGTCCACATCTCCTTCGGGCTGGATTGCCTCCTGGAGTGGGTTGAGGTGGATGGCCAGTGCATCCAGGTCCATCATTTCCGCAGCCTTCTGGGATAATTCCATTTGAGGAGCTCCTATGTTCCCGATTATGAGGGCTTCGGGGGCTTCCTGGCGGGCTACGGTGTAGGTGGATTCCAGTTCCGGGTTTTCCACTGCGGCACGTTGGCTTCCCAGTCCCAGGCCTATGTTGAGTTTTCCTGCAACCCGGGCCAGTTTCTGGTTCACAACTTCTGAGGCCGGGTGTCCGCCGGTTATGGCAGTTATTATAAGGGGTGCATCCAATTTTTTCCCTAGTAGTGATGTGGATAGGTCTATTTCTTCCTGGTTTACTTCCGGAAGGGCTTTGTGGACCAGTTCCACATCTTTAAATCCTGTTTTTTTATGGTATTCCACATCGCTGTGGGTACATAATAGCAAATGCTCTAATTTTCTATCTGAAATCATAATCTCTTCCTATGGTCTAATTTCATTTTTCACCATTTCTAGTTTTTTATTTCATTCAATTCTTTTTTAATGTATTTTTTTATGATTTAATGCTCTTAATTTTAGTTATTTTACTTATTTTATGATATTTAATTGATTTTTATGATTTAATATTCTTAAATTTCTTTTTTTAATTATTTAATGTTCTTTAATTAATATTTTAATGATTTATGCTCGTGAATCTATGATTATATGAATTTGTGAGTTTTAGTTGGTTTAATTCAAGGCAATGCTTTGGGAATTATTATTTCCGTATAATGGTCCCCCGAACTTTTTCACCCTTCAGGGCGTTTTCCAGGAGTCCTTCACATCCTACATTTATTAGCTCTGATTCGATTCCTTTCTCGGCTAGTTCCAGGAGTTCTGCCAGTTTACCGGCCATTCCACCAGTTACATCTACGGTCTGGGCTCCTTCCAGGAATTGGAGGTCCTCCAGTGATTGCACCATTTCCAGTAACTGAGCCTGGGGGTGTTTTTTAGGGTCGCGGTCGAATATTCCATCCACATCGGAGCCCAGGATGATCCTCTCGGGTTTTAGTTTCGCGGAGAGGTAACTTACCAGCTGGTCACCGGATATCACTGCCATCTTCAGGTCTTCCTCGGCATCCAGGACCACATCTCCGTAGAGTACGGGTACCATTCCCATTTCCAGGTATTTTTCCACCATTTCCAGATTGGCGGATTCTATCCTTTTTCCCCGACTGGTTATGAATGATGAGGGGGGTACAGCCACTGCTGGTATTTGGTGGTTCAGGAGGTAGTGGCATACGAAGTGGTTGAGGTTTTTAACCGAGTTCTGGGTTAGGGTGAAGCCCATTCTTTTCTCCCGGAGCTGGTCCGGGGTGGTGATGGGGCTGCCAATGGAGTATTTCCTGGCGTGCAGGTGGCCGAAGCTACCGGCCCCGTGTATTATGATGAGTTTTTCCACCTTGGCCTGGGCAATTTCACCGGCTATGCGGTCCAGGTTCACCGGGTCCAGGGTGGGTTTGGTGGCATCCTTGCGGGTGATAACACTCCCGCCGAGTTTGAGGATAATCATTTATGAAGGTTCTCCTGTGAATTTATGAAGGCTCTCCTGTGATAATCAATGTAGGTGGACACATTTTCAGTTTAATAGGGGTGAGGTTAATCACCAGGTCACTCCCTGGGAGGATATCCCTACCTGGAATGCGTTTTCTATTGATTCCAGTTCTACCAGTACTTCACGGGTTTTCCCGGGGCAATAGGCAATTATGCTGCCCCCTCCACCGGCTCCGGTTAGTTTGGAACCCAGGGCTCCGGCGTGGCGGGCCCGGTATACCAGGCGGGATAGTTTGTCGGTGTTGACTCCCAGTGCATCCAGCAGTCCCTGGTTGATGTTCATGAGTTCCCCCACCTCTTTTTCTTCGCCCTGGATTATGGACTCCCGGGCCTGGTTGGCCAGATCTTCCATGACCTCCAGTATGGGGTTTACTATGGTGGGGTGTGCTTCCCGTAGCTGGCGCACGCCTTCCACCAGGGCTCCGGTGTTGCCGGGCTGGCTGGTGTATCCCACCACCAGGGGCATTTCCAGGGCCGGTTTTATCTTCAGTGCTCCCTTTTCACGGGTGAAATAGACAAAACCTCCCTTGGTGGATACGGTAGTGTCAAGGGGGCTGGCTGCTCCCTGGACCTGGAGTTCCACCTGGTGGGCGGTGTGGGCCAGTGTTTCCAGGGTCATTTCTTCCTGAGTGTAACGGGCAGCGGCTGCCAGAGTGGCCACGGTTATGGCTGCAGAAGACCCCAGTCCTGCCCCTATGGGTATTTCCAGGTCTACTTCCACTTTTAATCCGTCCATTGGTGTTCCCATCTGGGATAGTGCCACCTGGATGTATTCCATAATCCCGGCGTCAAATTTACCGGGTTCCATTTGGGAACCATTCACCCGGGTCACCCGTCCGGTTTCATGATTTATAACTGCGTCGATGTCCAGTTTGGGTATTTTAACTTCTGTGTTGTCGTTGGTTCCTTCTTTAAGGGTTACTCTGGCTCTTTTATCTACGGCCACGGCAATGGCTGGTTTACCATAGACCACTGCGTGTTCACCAAAAAGGATGGCCTTGCCTGGTGCAGATGCCCTGACTTTCATTGGATTGAACTCCGTTCACCTAAATATGTTCGACTGCTACTTCTATACGTATAAACCTTCCTTTCAATTTGTTTTTTCCCTTTTAGATTACTTGTGAGATTGATTAACACTTTTTATTATAATTACTTCTATGGGATCGTCGGGTAATAAACTCACCACATTCTGGAGGTGTGATTTACTTGAACAGGGCTGCCGCGTATCCTACCACGGAGTTTCGGTCTCCGCCGGTGTCACCACTGGTGGCGTACTGGAGGATTTTAGCTTCCCGGGCACCCATGCCCTGGACTGCTTCCATGGTGGCGGTGACTGGTCCGTAACCGCACATGGTCACGTTGTATTCCTCTATACGTTTTACCATTTCCACTTCATCCATACGTGCTATGGCTTCCAGGACTTTTTCATCCTGGGCCTGGGCCACTTCCTGTGGCGGGTAATGGGTGAAGTCGGTGCTGGCAATGACCACTGTGTCCCGTTCCAGTTTACTGATGGTGTGGGCAATGGCTTCTCCCAGTTCCCGGGCTGTTTCCAGATCCTGCATCATCATGCACACCGGAACCATCTGGAAGTTGGGGCCTATGTCCTGCAGGAAGGGTAACTGTACCTCACAGCTGTGCTCGTTAATATGGGCTGTGGGGTCGTCATCCAGGAGGGGATAGTAGTTTAATAGTTCGGTAGCGAACTGGCTATCGATTTCCACTTCTCCCAGGGGAGTTTCCCATGAT
>NZ_CP022706.1:2500-42500 GCF_003491305.1 Methanobacterium sp. BAmetb5 | reverse complement strand
GTAAGGGTCGGCGAGGAAAGAAATGGATATCACCCCACGGTGGGGTGTGGATGACCATAATTCTCCGACCAGATATTCCAACTTCACAGGCCCCACTTTTAACTCTTCTGACTGGTGTGGCTGTGGCTGAGACACTTAAAAGGGAATGCAACCTGGAAGTGGGAATAAAATGGCCCAACGACATATTAATTGGGGATAAAAAGGTCTGCGGTATTCTGACCGAAGCCAGTGCCAGTAAAAAGGGGCTGGACTACGTGGTGGTTGGGATCGGTATTGACCTCAACGTGAACGTGGATGATTTCCCTCCAGAACTGAGGGCAGGGGCAACTTCCCTGCAGCGTGAACTGGAAAAGGAGATTTCCGGGGTTAAACTGGTCCAAAACTTCCTGTTGAACTTTGAAAACTTCTACAATGACTTCAAGAATGGACAGTTCCAGCATATTCTCAACCAGTGGCGCCGACTATCCACCACCATTGGTTCTACCGTGGAAGTACAGAAGAGGGGTAGAACTGTCCGGGGAGAAGCAGTGGGAATAACAAAAGAAGGAGTTCTCATCCTGGAAATGCCAGATGGAAGCCTTAGAAAAATCATATCCGGGGAATGCACCCATTTTAAAGGGGAATAAAAAAACAACCCTCACTTTTTTTTAAACCACCCCCACCTTGATTATTTTTTCCAAATCTAAAAATACATTTAACCAAATAATTTTTTAAACCATTTTTTAATACCAAAATTTTAAAAAAAAACAAACTTCTTTTAAAAAAAACTCACATCCTGCCTAAAATTAAACAGTACTCCTTTTAAGACCCCTTTTTATAGGTTAGAATAACTACAGTAACCGTAAAGTGAGGTGAAAGTTTTTAAGGGAATGGGGTTAATACTTCCCCATATGAAACATAAATTTAAAATAATCCTGTTATTAATCCTATTTGCCACTTTAGCAGTTATGTCCTATTCTTATTCACATCTTCCCTTTTATCCTTCTGATTATCCTGCAGGGCCTTCCCTAAGTGCAGGGGACCGGGTGCTGGTTATAGCCCCCCATCCCGATGATGAAGTGATCTGCAACGGAGGAGTGATAAGTTACGCTGTGGAGAACCATATCCCAGTCAAGGTGGTGGTGATTACCGATGGAAATGACACCAAGACTTCCGCACTAGTCCGGCACAACGAGAGCATCAACGGAACCCAGGTACTGGGTTTAAATGAGGATGATATCATATTCCTGGGTTACAAGGACGGAAGTTTAAACAATCTCCTGAATTACCACTGGAATTACAATAACCCCTACACGGCATCGGATGGTTCAAAACAGACCAATTATCCCTATGCCCTCCAGAAAAACGCCACTTACTGCGGTAGTAACCTGGCAGATAATCTAAGGACAGTTATCACTGATTTTAAACCAACCATCATAATCTACCCCAGTGGAGATGATGAACAGTACGATCACCAGGCCACCAATGGATTTGTGGAGTATGTTACCACTCAAACTGGATACAGTGGAAGCAAATACACTTACCTCCTGCACCTTCCCCCAGACTGGCCCAGTGCCCGGAGTTATTATCCAGAATATTATTTAAACCCTCCCGAGCAGCAGGTAGGGCTTCAAAATGGTCCGGAATGGTTTGTGTTTAACCTCACTTCCTACCAGGAACGTTTAAAAGAAAGGGCCATGTTAGATTATAAAACTCAGATCCCGTCCACGTCCTATTTAATGTCTTTTGTACGTAAGAATGAGTTATTTGCCCATTATCCCACCCTTAATATCTCCCAATCCAATAAACTCATTCCGGAAAGTGATTATACTGGTGGTTCTAAACTACCCGTGAATCTATTCAGTGACCCGGTTGGTGATGGGAAATACCAGGGAAAGGAACAATCCCGGGACATAACTGCAGTGGGGATGGACCTGAACCTTGTCAACTCATGGATATCCATTAAAACCCGGGGTGAACCTACCCCCAGTGGAGTTTACCATGTTCGCCTGAACCTATTCCACCCTGCCGGAGTTGAAAGGGCAGTAATTACTGTGGAAAATGGAAAGGCAGAAATGCAAGTGGAAAGTGGGGGTAATTCAAGTGTAAAGAACATTCCCCTGACCATACAAAACAACACCATTCTGCTGGAGGTGCCTTCATCCCTCTTTACTGACCATCCCTACTTCACGGTAAATGCTGATTCTATTAAATCCGGGGCCATCTACGATCAGACCGCGTGGAGGGTAGTGAAGGTAAGCTAGTCACCCAGTTCCATCCTTCCTTCTTTTTTTAATAAAATACAGGACCATAATAACAGTTTTATTCAAAAAACGATATTTCATTAAAAGATATCTGACTATTTTTCATTGAAATTAAATGAAATGCAGACTATTTTTCATTGAAACTAAATGAAATGCTGATTTTTTTATTTTATTTGGAAATTTGTATCTTAAACTATGTACTAAAAATACAGGTAATTCCAAGAATAAACCCCGTTAAAATATGATACAAAGCCCCTTAAAATACAGTCAGTCCACGGTGATGGTGGCCACTTCCCCTACTCTCCCGTCAACCTGGAATTTGCGGTCAGTGAACTTCTGGCAAACATGGATGTTGGTGAGGGTGTGCGGGGTAAGTTGGGATACTTTTACTGATGAAGAGCCAGCCAGGACCATGTAAGGGATGATCTGGTCACCCATGTATCTATCCAGAGCTGCCCCAGTTTCCATTGTTTGCAACAGGTCCGAGGCAGCCTCTTTTCCCACAATTTCTGCCCTTTTACCTGGTTTTCCCAGTGAACTGGCACCCACACGAGGCACGTTACTGTTTTTAACTTCAGTCCAGAGTACCAGGGCCGATCCCGGACCAAGTGCACTGTTATCATGTTTAACGTCTATTTCCACAGGATACCCTGCACTGCTAAGTTCTTCCTGGGCAGCCTGGGCCTGTCTCACTGCCACGTGCCGGGGAAGCTGACTGGAGTGTGATATTCCCCGAATGCAATCTATTTCCAGGTCCTGCAGGTTCACTGGTTGCAGTTGCTGCTTTCCTTCGATCCCGGCGTGAACTGTGCCCCCGCCACGAGGGTAGTATCCCCTCCGGATTAGATTGAGTTCTAATTTAAGTCCCATGGACTTTAAGACCGGTAGGGTGACGTGCTGAAGGTAGTCAAAGGGTGGTGCCCATCTAACATCAGTTCCACCGGTTATGGTAATTTGCAGGGGAGAATCAGTAAAAAAGGAGGGAATCATCAGGGACTGCAGGATCAACGACACACTGCCCGCAGTCTGCACATCCACCTCCAGTTTCCCACCCTGCAGTGGGCCTGGTTTGAAGGTCATCTGGGTTGAACCCAGTTCCAGTCCGGTTACCTCGGCCTGGGAGAGCCTGGCCAGAGCACGGGCTGCGTTTAGGTGCTGGGGCATTAGTCCTGGTTTGGTGCGCTTGCTCCGGATATTTTCCAGGACCATGGCTTTACCAGTCAACGCCGATAGGGCGGTGGCCACCCTTAAAATAGCCCCTCCACCTTCACCAAATGATCCATCAATTTCAATCATCAGTACACTCCCCTTCAAATCCATTCCTAACTCTTTCACAATCCATTCCTAGTTAATGGTGGTGATATATTTTGAAAAACTTGAAAAATATTAAAAATGAAAAATATTGAAAAAATATTCCAGTTACGGGTACTGTTGTTTAATACCCGTGTTATCCCTTCATGAAATACCGTTCTTACTCGTACAGAATACTTAAACAGGTTTCAGCATCGCCGGCTATTTCCCTTAACCGTCCTAATGATTCCTGAATGGCATTTACTATCTGGGAGTCATCCAGTCTCCGGGCATCGGCAGCAGATAAGTCCAGGCGGATGGTGGTTGATACTCCGGGCATCCCCACTGCAGGGATGGTTACCAGGTGGTGTTCCTTTAAAAGTACCATGGCCATTAAGGTGGCCAGTTCACGGGGAGAACGTTCTTTTCCTTCAGGGGTGATCTCCTTCTTTAGAGTTTCTGCCGAAATCATGAAACCAGTAGGGGTCTTTTCCACTTCTCCCATCACTTCCTGGAGGAGCTTGTAAACGCGGTCTCTCCTTTCCAGAGAGTTTAAAAGGTTTTGTGGTGTGAAATCTTCCAGGGCTCGAACAATACCGGCAATTACTGGTGTTTGTGCTTCCAGTCCAAATTGCTGTGCCTTTTCAGTTATAATGTTTATTAGGGATGTTTTACCAGCCATCAACCCGGCACGGGGTCCGTTCATCAACTTGTCCGTGCTGGTTACCACCAGATCCGCACCCATATCCAGTGCCCGGGGCTGTTGGTAGATCACGGTGCGTATACGTGCTCCGGAGGCATCATCCACCAGCACCGGGACCTTTTGTTCCCGGGAGATGTTTATGATCCGGTGAAAATCCTCCAGGGGAAGAACCCGGTGATCCATGGTGGATCCGGTTATAACCACCAGAGATGTTTTAGGAGTGAGTTGGAAGTCCTGGAGATTGTCAGTTTCGCGATAGGTTGCTCCCCTAAGTTTCACACTGCGGGGAATAGAGGGATGCGAAGGTAATTCCGGCAGGTAGTGCAGTACTTCTTCACCCGGTTTTATCAGGGCCAAAATAGTGGCCAATATAGCGGCACTGGTACGGTTGAAGGCCGCTACCTTGTCCCCACCCAGATGTTTTTTACCCTCTTCCTGGAGGTGAGTTGAAAAAATAGCTGGCCCAGAGTAGGTTTCCAGCAGGGGGAGGTCCGTCTCTTTAACTGGAAATCCTCCGGCCAACCCGGAAAGGTCGTATAAACTGGATCTTCCCTTCCCCTTTAGCAGGTTAGCAATAAACCTTAAAGCCGATTCTCTTCTTTTAACTTCATCCAGGGATGAGCAGATAAGCATTTCAGTCGTCCTTGGGTTCATTCTTATGATTTTCAGGTTTTAAGACTATGGCGTCATCTGCTGAGTTTTGCAGGGCGGCACTGAATCCTGGTTCTGCTCCAATAACAATGGTTTCTTTTCCGTTTTCCTTGGCTTTGTTAATTATGGGTAAGAAATCAGCGTCACGAGTCATCAGTGCTACTACATCAATGTTAGGGTTGTAAATAAGTTCCATAGCCTCAACTGCCATGTAAACATCGGTGTCTCCGGCAACCACTATGGGGGTGAATCCCTGGTTTACTATGGCTTCGATGAGTTTGTCTGAGGCGTACTGATTTAAGAGAACTTTGCCCACCCTCATATTACCGTAATCAGAAATGATCTCCCGGACCAGATCCAGATTAAGGCTGAACTCCTTACGGAGCATGTTGGGGCCGTCAACCAGGAGTCCTATATTTTTAGATCCTGATTCTGATTTTCTAAGTGGAATGTAAGAAGTTAACTTCTCAAAACTTCGCATTTTTATCCTCCATATGGGGTAGGTAGAAAAAAGTGGATTAAATTTGGTCCCATCAAATCATAACTATTATTGTTGATCCTTGGGAAAAAACCATTCTGACAATTTAAAGCAGATATCTGGAATTAAATAACGGACCAATAAATTTAATCCCCTTATTTATCTATTAAGAGGTAATTAGGCCCCTTTTTTCTACCATTTTCTTTATTTATGAATATAATTATGAATATTTACCTATATAAACTTTGCAACACCCTGTTTCCCTCCTTTAATTCCTTAACGAGGTTATGGATGATGGTAAATGTAAAATTAGTGGCAATGCCCCCATACAATAAGGGATTTATTCACCAGTTATTAAACTAGAAAATTGAAAACTAGAAAATTTACCACGAAATAGATGCATCAGGAAAAGATACATCGGTACAGCGAAAGATACACCAAGTATATCAGAGAAATAGGTTTAGGTGTTGGGAAACTTTGATAAAAATTTAAAAAAAGGAATGATTGGATCATTCCACTTCCAGGGTAAAGGCATCTCCAAAGAGGTCCTTTATCACCGGGAGGTCTTCTTCTGATATGTTTATTACTTCCACGTCAGACATGTCCCGGAAGTAGTATTCAGCATTGGCTATCTGGCCCTCATCATTCATGTACAGATATAACCCATCAACAAATTCCTCGGGATTCTGTGAGGGGAGGAATATTTCAAAACGGATAAGGATTTGGGAGCCGGGTATGTTGTCCTGAAGGTCCTGTTTTTTCTCTTCATCCTTTAATGCTGCTCTGAATTCTTTCATTCGGGAGTCAAGTTCCTTTAGTATTCTTTGTTCATCTTTACTCATTGAATTTCACCCAGTCTTATTTATTAATGATTCTAAGTTTACGATTCAGAATGGTTTCTATACCCCCTTAACTATTGGGGAATATTTGATTTCAGGGTATATACAAAAATGATAAAGTGAAGTATTAATAGTTTTTCCCTAAGCTGCCCAATAATTATCCCCGGGAATGATAATGAAAGGGAACTATATTAAACAACCCCTTATTTATCGGTATTGTTTTTCTTTAAACTCAATAATGAATTTTGTGCCCGCTTCCCGTTTAAGTTCTATGGTTCCATCGATTTGGTCCGTTAAAATATTCACCAGGCGCAATCCCAGAGATTTAGTGTCCTTATAATTAATATCCTCCGGGAATCCCACCCCATTATCACTGACAGTTAACTGGTAGGAATGATCCTGGGAATGGAAACCAATGTCAATATGGCCTTCTCGCTCCCCGGGAAAGGCATGTTTCAGTGAATTGGATAGTAGTTCATTGACAATGAGTCCCAGAGGGATCATGGTGTTTATATCCACCATTACCTCTTCAATATCGAAATTTAGTTTTATTCTGGCCGAATCAGTAGCATAAGTACGGAAAAGGTCTCCGGCCAGTGTCTGAACATAATCACCAATATCGATTCTTTTCAGGTGACTGGACTGGTACAACCGGTCATGGATAAGGGCCATGGACCGGGCACGGTTTTGACTATCCTTAAAAACATCTAAAACCTGTTTATCTTTTATATAACGTGACTGTAGGTTCAGGAGACTGGAGATGATCATCAGGTTGTTCTTGACCCGGTGGTGGATCTCCCTTAATAGCATTTCTTTTTCTTCCAGGGAAATTCTCAATTCATCTTCCATCTTCTTACGTTCGGTTATGTCACGGGCAATAGATAAAGAAAGTTTTTCATGGTTAAAGGTAAAGATATGAGTGTTAATTTCTACTGGTATCCTTCTACCGTCCTTGGCTATTAAAAAGGTTTCAAAGGTAATTTTACTCTGTTTATCCCAGTCATCCTGGTGACCGGTTCCGGGAAAGGATTCCCCATCTACCACATCCGGAGGGGCCATTTGCAGGAGTTCTTCACGGGTGTAACCCAGTATCTCACTGGCCACACTGTTTATTTCCATAAAATTTCCGGATACTCCCTCTTCACTGAGTTTGTGCAGGAAAATAGCATCATTGGCATTGTTAAATATTTTGAGGAATATCTCCTCACTGTCGGCCAAAGATATCAAATATTGATTATCTTCCTTTAGCCGCTGCTTTTCCTCGGTGAGCCTATCAATCCGTTTTTGTAACTCTTCCAGCTCATTTAAGAGTTGTTCTTTAGATTGTTCCCCAGTACTCATTCCTATCTCCCCATTTAACATATCCCCTTGATATGCCCCATCCTAAATATCTAATCTCTACGTATTGATGCAAATTCAAGAGTGGGTCGAATAGTAAATATAAAGATTTATTGCCCGTATTCCTTCTCTTTAAATTTAATGCTGAATTCTGTTCCCTTGGTGGTATCCAATTCCAGCTCCCCGTCAATTTGACTGGTTAAACTGGTTACCAGTTGCATTCCCAGTGAATCAGTGTTACGGTAGTCCAGATCTGGAGGGAATCCAATTCCCGTATCACTAACCTTTAACTGGTATTCATCATTAGTTAAGGTGAAAACAACATTTATTTCACCGGTCCTTTCATCAGGGAAGGCGTGTTTGAGTGAATTTGATACCAGTTCATTGAGGATCAGGCCCAGGGGGATGGAGGTGTTGATGTCCAGCATCACATCTTCCACATCGATGTTCAGCCTCACCCTGCTGGGATCACCCACATACGTACGGAAAAGGTCTGTGGAGAGTGTTTTAATGTATTCGCCGAAGTTGATCCTTTTTAAGTCTGTGGAGCGGTACAGTTTTTCGTGGATGAGGGCCATGGAGTTGGCCCGGCTCTGACTCTCCTTGAAAATGCTCAGGGCCTTTTTATCCTTTATGTACCTTGACTGGAGGTTCAGGAGGCTGGCAATGATCATCAGGTTGTTCTTGACCCGGTGGTGGATCTCCTTAAGGAGCATCTCCTTTTCCTGTAATGATCTCTGGATTTCCTCTTCCATTTCCACTCTTTTGGTGATATCTCTACTCACTGCCAGTAGACCAGTAATATTTCCGGTTTCATCGGTGAGGATGTTGGCCACCACCTCGGTGGGAACAGTACGGCCATCCTTACAAACCTGGTCAACCCGGAAGGTCTGGAATTTCATAGATTCATCCCCCGAGCGGTAGGCCTGGATTTTCTGGGGTAACCTTTCCAGGAGATACTGATAAGATTCAGGGGTTAAAATATCCTCCAGAGACTGATCTAAAACCTCCTCTGCAGTGTAGCCCCTTAACTTGTAAACTGAGGGACTTATGTAGGTAAATCTTTGGGAGTCCAGATCCATTAACCAGATCACGTCACCGGTGTTCTCTGAAATAAGGCGGTACTGTTCTTCACTCTCCATTAAAGCGATCTCAGCCTTTTTACGTTCAGTAATATCTCTTAAAATGAGAACAACAAACTCCAGATCATCCTTATCATCGTATACCAGGGAAGCTGTGTAACTTCCAAACCAGGATTCATCGGTATCAGTTCTTCTAAGGATATATTCAGATTCATGTATAGTCTCCCCTCTCATTGCCCGGATTGCCGGCCAATCATCAGTTGAAAGAGGTTTTCCTTCAATGGAATATAATTCAAATAGGTCGTAGTAATCTGAAATTTTATTCATAAATTCATTTTTACTCTTAAATCGGTGAAATTCAACTGCTGCATCGTTGATCATGAAGAATTCACCATTCTTATCCATTATGAGAATACCATCACTTAAATTGGACAGAATTGCTTCTATCTGGGCATTTCTTTCACGAAGGGCTTCCTCAACTTTTTTGAGAATGGTGATATCTTCAAAGGTATTGTAAACACTGGAAGGTTCATTCTCACCGGCTTCAAATTCCGGGGTAGAACTAACATTTAACCATACATATTCAGATTTATTTGGATTGTAAATACCCATAATTACGTTTTTAACCCTTTTACCGGTTTTCAAAGCCACCATTGCAGGGTGAGTGCCACTTGGAAAATCAGTGCCATCTTCATGAATGACCTTCCAACTTTGGTCTTCAGAACTTCTACCCTTAATTTGATCCTGGGTTAATCCCAGTATTTCTTCAGCAGCAGGGTTAGCCGAGGTGATAATTCCTTTTTTATCCTGATAAATAACCCCCTGGGCCATTGTCTCGAAAAGATTTCTGAATTTCTCTTCACTCTTCTTTAAGGCCATTTCTGCCATTTTACGTTCAGTTATGTTTTCAAAAACTGCCACAAAATGTTCCGGGGCAGGGTTGAAGGCCGATATGTTCAACCAGATTTCCAGAGGTTTGAAAT
The DNA here is from genome assembly GCF_003491305.1 of Methanobacterium sp. BAmetb5. Taxonomy (NCBI): domain Archaea; kingdom Methanobacteriati; phylum Methanobacteriota; class Methanobacteria; order Methanobacteriales; family Methanobacteriaceae; genus Methanobacterium; species Methanobacterium sp. BAmetb5. Next base: position 32,893 of record NZ_CP022706.1, on the reverse strand, counting down.
AGACTTCAATAGTTTCGGGCTCCCCGCTCAGGGTAACCCTACCATACAATTCAAATAGTTCGGGTTGTGCCTCTATAATTCCTGGAATGGCTTCTGTAACTTTTTTTCCTTCGACATCTTCCAATCCAGTGATTTCGTAAAACGCTGGATTAGCATCAATATATATCCAGTCAACAGGCTGCCCCTCATCATCAAATAACATTTTACAATAGGCAAATCCTTCCATCATGTTTTCAAAGAGGGTTCGGTATTTTTTCTCACTTTGAATCAGGGCATTTTCCGCTTTTCTGCGTTCAGTAATATCACGGGCTACGGAAATAACAACATCCTGTCCCTGTAGCTGGAATATATGCAGTGCCACATCCACCGGTATCCTCTCACCCTCCCGGGTGATGTTGGTCATCTCCAGATTGATATAACCCTCTTCAAGTAGTTTTTTAAATTTTTCCGGAATATTTTTTTGATCTTCAGGGGACAATACGTCCTGGGGAGACAGTTCTAAAAACTCTTCCCGAGTGTAGCCCAGTGTGTCCAGGCCCGCCTGGTTTACTTCCATGAATTTACCCGGTCCCTCTTCGTGCATAATATTTAGGGTAACTATGTCATTGGCATTGTTGAATACTTCCCTGAATTTTTCTTCACTTTCCTTTAGGGCTAATTCCATCTTCCGGCGCTGGGTGACATCGTGGGCCACGTGTACACTGCCCCTTAACTGATCATCATCCATGATCGGTGAAACTGTGATTTCATAATCTCCTTGGAAACTATCCACAAAGGCTTCCTTACAATGTTGCTGGCAATCCTGGAGTAGCTTCTCATGGGGGCAGTAGGAGGGTGGTTCATCAGTATCATGGACCAGTGAATAACATTTTTTACCAACCAGTTCCTCTGGTTTCAGGTTTAGGGCCTGGGCCATGGCCCGGTTAACTTTCATTATGTTGTGATCAACGTCAATGAGGGATATCAGATCAGGTAAGGCGTCAAAGGTGACTTCCCACTCTTTTTTGGCATTTTTTAAACTTAATTCCATATTTTTGCGCTGTGAAATGTCTTCTAATGTTTCTAAAACTCCAATGACATTTCCTTCTTCGTCCTTGATTTCGGCAGCGGTGAAGTAGAGCCACACTCCATTTTCACCAACTTGGGGAAAGAATTCCTCAGCTACAAAGGCATTATCAACATAACTGGACCTTTTACATCCCTGATACCATTTTTTGATCCCTTCCAGATCACCATCTACCAGTAGATCGGCCATTAACGGCTTTTGGGCATGGTACAACACTTCTCGGTGTTTATCTGTCCCCAGCACTTCACTGGAATTGATACCGGTGTATTTTTCCAGGGCCCGGTTCCAAAAAATAATCCGGTGATCGGGGTTAATGATGAATTGAGGGATGGGAGAACTATCAATAAAAGCACCAATAACATCTTCCGAGTTAACACTCTTTTTTACCATGGTTATACTCCCTAAGAATCGCACCACGAATAAAACAGGTTCATTCTCCTTAAATGAGTTAGTACAACCCGAAATCCCCTATGCGATTTCATTTATATATAGTGATATTTTGTTGGTTAAAAAACTTATATTTTGCCTAAATTTGGGTAAAATTAATAACCAATTAATGGGGGTGGCTGGAAAATAGGGTGGATTATGATCCTACATCCAGATCCAAATATTTCATCAACTCATATCCCTGTATTTCTTGATTTGAGGTATCTTGAACATTAAAAGGTAGTACAACACCGGTATAAGAATGGTGGTTAAGATGGATATTAAAAGGAAGACCAGATCACCATCTGCAGCAGTGGTAGCTTCGCTGGTGCTGGTTACCAGAAGAGAAGGTGTGCTAAATACTGAACCCTGATAGTTAGATATTACGGTTATGAATAAGTTGTTTGAGGCATGGGCTGCTATTGCCATTTCAAGGGTGCCACTTTTAAGAGTAAGGTAGGCCATTACAAAACCAAACACTACCCAGTCTATGATGGCAGTTAAGGGGGCCTGTGCAACTTCCGGATTGGCAAGATGGGGCAACATGAAGAGTATCCCATTTAAAATAGCCAGAAGAATGAAATTCCTACTTAAAAATCCTGTTGCCTGAAGCAGGTATCCTCTGAAGAAAAGCTCCTCCGAGGTGGTCTGGATAGGTACTATAATCAGTAGAAATGGTAGGAAGATCAGAAATCCCCAGAGATTCGGGTTCAATGAGAGTGATGAAGGATCTGCCAGGTACTGGGGCAGTAATGAAAAGAGGAACATTAGAACAAAGTATATTGTAAATCCTATCCCCATTAATTTCCAGTGCAATGATTTTTTAGGAGTTATTAAAGATTTAAATGATCTTTTGTGAATAATCTTTATTACCAATACCACTGCCAGGAAGTAAAGGATATACGAAAAATCCTGGATAAGATAGTTCACCAGGGGACCCCAGGTATCCACCGACTCGGGTACGATTATACCGTAACCATAAAAGACAGTTAATATTATGAATATTCCCAGAATATATCTCCACACATTATTCTTTCCATCACGAGCCATATCTAAATAATGTTCCATGTTACAAACCCCCTTTGAAGTTGGATTCTGATTTTTATTAAACTTATCCATATCACCGTGCAAACACACTTAAAATGTATATTAATAATGGTAGACATAATACTTGATAACTGCTTGATTTGTTGATACTTTTAGGGGGTTATTAATGAGCAGTAGTCCATATAAATGGGGAGTAGTTTTGATTGCCTGTATGGCAATTTTTATCATTGTTTTAGATTCATCAGCAATGAATGTGGCTATCAGTACCCTGGTTGTGGAGTTGAACACCACAGTGTCCATTATACAGGGCATAATTGCTATATACGCTCTTATAATTGCTTCTTTTATGCTGTTAGGTAGTAAGATACAGGATATTCTGGGGCGTAGGAAAACATTTTTAATGGGCCTTATCATCTATGCCTGCGGTACAATTACCGCCACCTTGAGCATCAATGCGGGGATGCTCCTGTTAGGATGGGCTATTCTGGAGGGTGTTGGTGCGGCCATGATCCTGCCGGCCACCACCACCATTGTGGGATCCAGTTACGAAGGGAAAGATAAAGTTACCGCCTTTGGGATATGGGGCGGTATTGCCGCGGTGGGAGCTGCAGTGGGACCCATAGTTGGAGGAATTTTCACCACCTACCTCAGTTGGAGGCTGGTGTTTGGTTCCGAACTGGTTTTTGTTGCCGGTATACTGATCTTCAGGCACTACTTAACTGAATCAGAACCAACCCTTAAATGGAAAGATTTAGATATAGTGGGAGTGTTTTTATCGGTAATTTCATTGATATTAATAGTTCTGGGCATCCTTTTCCTCACCCGTCCAGAATACTGGGGATATGTTGCGGTCCTGGTGGGATCAGGTTCCATCCTCTTCATTTTATTCCTGTGGTGGCAGAGAAGACGAATCAACAAGGGTTTAGAACCATTATCTGACATTACTCTCCTCAAAGATCGTTTGTTTGGTTTAGGGACCTTGAACAATGTTATACAGCAGATACCCCTGGCTGGTTTTCTCTTCATTATTCCGGTATTTCTGCAGCAGGTAACTAAATTGAATGCCTTTGACACCGGGTTAACTCTTTTACCGGCTTCCATGGTTATTCTTATCTGTTCCCTCCTGGGTGCAAAGTTATCATCCAGGATAGATTCTAAATACGTTTTGATGATTGGATTTTTGATAGCAGCAGCTGGGACATTTATACTGAGTGGGGTGTTCAATGTGAATACCCAGATGCAGGATCTGATACCCGGAACTGTGGTTTTCGGGGTGGGAATCGGATTTTTACTTTCCCAGTTAACCAACCTCACCATGGCTGCTGCCGGTAAAGATCAGGAAACAGATGCATCTGGTTTGTTGAACTGTTTTAAAAATCTTGGTTATTCCATGGGAACCGCACTTATCGGGGTTTTACTCTTACTGAGTGTATTCAGTGGCCTTACTGCAGGGATAGAATCCACTGGTCTGGTAGATAACACCACTAAGAGTGAGATCCATGATGGTCTCTTCAATTACATGGAAAAAATGCAAACTGGAACCCCCCAAATACCCCCACAACTGGTTCCCTACGCTCCCCGGATCATCGATACAACCATCAGTTCTGCCATGAGACAGACCTTCACCATATTATCATTGATCCTGCTTTTAGGGTTCTTTACCAGCCTGTTTATTCCTTCCAGGAAAAATCCCAGTTGATTGTTAATGAGTCCCCCATTTGCTCATTTATTCATGATAGGTGGGTGATGAAGGGGATAGAAAGGGGTAAAATTATTAAATAGAAAATAAAAATATAATATAAAAGAATTTTAAGGGAGTTGGGAAAAATGAGCAATCAACTAAACGGTATTTTGATGATGGTGTTGGGTGTTATACTGGCAATACTCTACTTTGCATTGCCCACATTCCTGGTGTACACCTACTGGGTAGCAATTATAATAATTATAGTCTACGGTTTTTACACCTACCAGAAAAGGGGATAATTTTACACCCCCTAACTTTTTTTATTTTCTCTATTTTGAACTTTACCTACCTATTTTAAAATTCTGCTTACCTATTTTTAAATTCTAAATATTCATTAAGTAGATACTGTTTATTTAGCCATTATCTCCTTGCTCACGGCATTTTCATCTACTTTTAGTGCTTTTTCACCGTACCAGCTCACTCCCATGGCTCCTAAAGGTGCGGTGAATAGTATGGCAATTACGGCTATGGCCAGGATCTCCTGCCCGGAAGCCACACCCATGGATAATGGTATGGCACCTATGGCGGCCTGTACTGTGGCCTTGGGCATGTAGGCTATTATGCAGAATATTTTCTCCTGTAGATTGAGGTTTGATCCAGCCAGGGCCAGGTAAACCCCGGCACTGCGGGCGGCCAAACCGATTATGATTATGGTCAGACCTACCAACGCGAAGGATGCCGCCAGGTAGATGTTTACCTGGGCTCCCACCAGGACGAAGAGGAGTATCTCCGCAAATATCCAGATCTTATCGAATTTACTGGATAGTTGCATTCCCAGTTCCGGCATTTTCTCCAGTATAACAAATCCAATGACCATGACCCCTACCAGGGCGGCTATGGGCACCCAGGTACTCAGCACATCCCCCAGATTTTTCAGTATTATGGCCGAGGCCAGGATGATCAGGGTTTTCTCGGTGTTTCGTATGTTGAAACGTTTGAAGAGGTATATCAGGATGACAGCTATGACCAGTCCCAGCAGTATCCCCAGTATAAACTGCAGAGGTATGCTGAGAACGCTCACCAGGTAGTTCACCTGCTGGCCTCCGTAAATCCCCAGGAATATGGAGAATATGGTTATGGAAACCACATCGTCCACAGAGGCACCGGTCAGGATGATGAGGGGTATTCCCTTACCAGTTCCCATTCTTCTCTTGATAAAACTGAGCATCTGGGGTACGATGACTGCCGGGGATACTGCGGCTATTACAAAACCCAACATACCTGCTTCGATAAGGGGTAAACCTAAGAGGTAGTGGGATACGAACATGACGGTTAATCCCTCCACCACATCAGGTATGAAACTCATTTTAACCGCGGACATTCCCACTTTACGCAGGCTCTCCATGTGGATCCCAAATCCAGCCCTTAATAGGATTATGATAAGAGCTATGGCCCTTAAATCCCCAGATATTGCCATTATAGCTTTATCGATCAGGTTAAATCCGTAAGGACCAATCACTATCCCCAGAATGAGCATTCCCAGTAATCCCAGTAATTTGATCCGGTTGAAGAGTTTGCTGGCCAGGAGGCCCAGTAATATTATAATGGCTACGCTAAAGGCCACAGACTGAAATTCCATTTAAAACCACTCCTAGATTTAAATAGTCTGACCCGGAGTGTTTCCCAGCAGATATTCTACTGTTTCGTGTTTAAATGCATCATTAACCTTCAAGCAAGAAGGGTAATTCGAAATTGAGTTGTATTCTAAAATAGTACTGTCTAACAGGGTTTTTTCACCTAACATTTTCGCATCTTCCATTGTTTTTATAGTTTCCAGGAGTCATCAGCCCTTCTGGGCAGTTAGTGGTGAACCCCATCACCAGTGATAGAGTTAGTGTTAGATTTTCCTGTTATAAAAAATTTTCCAGTATAGAAATTTGTTGCCTATTCTTTTTCCGGCCGGCAGGGGAAATTTGCGAAAAAAATGATAGTAACCACAATCTTTAAATACTACATGACTTACAGTTATAGTAGTGACCGTGAGTCATGAATAAAAACTATGGTCATGATTAGTGGTAGGAATGATAGTATGTCACTGGCAAAATGGAAGGAAAGAGAAAGAGAAGAACGTAAAAACGATATCATCAAGGCAGCCCGGAGTTTATTCGCTGAAAAAACCTTTGATGATGTTACCATGGATGAAATAGCCCGGGAAGTTGGGCTGGGCAAAAGTACACTTTATCTCTACTTTAAGAATAAAGAATCCCTGTACTTTGCCGTGGTCTTAGGCGGTATTCGCATCTGGTATAAATCAATTAAATCAGAGGTTGAAAAAGGAGATACTGGCTTAGAAAAGTTCATATTGTATGGGAAAGCAAATAGGGGGTTTTCCAATAAATATCCAGATTATTTCCGGCTGTTATATTCTCCCACCTCCATTAAAAAAGAATTTGACCCGGATAAGATGAACCGCAGTGAAGAGTTCCAGGAAGTGAAGGACTTATTCAAAAAAATAATGTCCATAGGAATAGACTCCATACAAAAAGGCATAGATGATGGTGAAATCAGACAAGATGTGGACCCTACAGAAGCAGCTATTCTCCTATCAGTAATATACAATGGCCGGGTGAATATGGGTGACTGGGCTAGAGATTTACTGGAAAACAAGGACATTGATGACGATAAATTTGACAAAGACATCGGAGATCTATTCCTTCACATGTTAAGGAAGTAGATATAATCTTCCGGCCGAAATTCATGACTCCGGCTTAAAATTGTTAAAAATGGTATAACTAAAGGAAAGGTGTTAAAAATGGATTTTAGAATGTTAGGAAACAGTTTAAATGAACTTTTAAAATTGGAAAATGAACCAGTGGCCATAAAATGGTCAGTGCGCCCTCCGCAAAATGTAGAGAAAGAGGAAGGTAAATCAAGATTCTGTGCCAAGCTTCAAAAAGCTATAAACGGTGCGGTATTTTACTCCACCCTGGAAGAGGAAGAATGTATGGGCGGAGCCCGATACTCCGGACTTAAGGACATGGGCGAATACCCAGCCAATGTGCAGAGCGGAGCATTCATGATACCCAATGGCCTGTTTAAGGATATTCCTGCAGTACAGCGCTCAAGGGAAAATGAAGAATATATAAATCCTGGAATTTTTAGTGCGATTCTTTTCTCTCCCCTCAATAAGGCAGAGTTCGACCCCGACGTAGTATTCCTGGCCTGCAATGCCCAACAGGGAATGGAAATACTCCACGCCAATGCCTACGATTCCGGAGAACATGGACTGGGGGCTGACGCTGCCCCAGTATGTAGTTCAATGGCTGCAGCCCCTTACATGACTGGTAAGGTCACCTATGGGTTTGGTGATGTAGGGGCCCGGAGTAACATGGATGTTGAACCCGGAGAGATTATGGTCAGTATTCCGGCCAGTGCCCTGTCCCGCATTGTTTCTAATTTGAGTCAGATGCGAACTAAAAGGTTCTTTAAGGAAGAATAATCCAATCCCAAATTTGTTACTTTTTATCCTTTTTAAATAGAAACCAGGTAACTGGAAACTCTTGGAGAATGACAACTATAAAAAGGGACACAAAACAATGACTGCAAACTATGAAAACCATCCCCCACTTGGCAAAAAGAAATTAATCATGGTTATGGGTGGATTGATGGTGGGGCTTCTTGTTGCTGCCTTTGATTACTCCATCATGGGGACCACCATGCCCCAGATTATTAACAGCCTGCAGGGGATGGAATATTATGCCTGGCCATTTACCGCCTACATGTTAAGTTCCACCATTTCCCTCATCCTCTTTGGTAAATTATCTGATATCTACGGTAGAAAACATGTGCTGATCTTGGGAATCATCATCTTCATTGTAACCTCCGTCCTGTGTGGTTTCTCCACCAGCATGTTGCAACTGATAATATTCCGAGGTCTGCAGGGGATTGGAGGCGGAATTTTATTATCCCTACCCTTTACGGTTATTGGAGAAATTTTCAGCCCCCGGGAAAGGGCCAAATATATGGGAATACTGGGGTCAGTGTTCGGGGTGGCCGATGTTCTGGGACCAATCCTGGGAGGGGTGATCACCGATACCTGGGGCTGGAGATGGGTGTTCTTTGTGAACGTTCCCATTGGAATCATGGCCGTGACCATAATCCTTTATTCTCTGCCCAACTTCAAATTACCCGATGTTAAAAAGGTCATTGATTATGGGGGGATCGTTACCTTTACCCTGGCTTTAAGTGCACTGATCCTGGCCTTAACCCTGGCCGGGGAAGGAGTTTATTCATGGACTCTGGTAGCGGGACTCATCCTGCTTTCCGGAATCAGTTTCGCCGGGTTTTTCTGGGCGGAGAAAAAGGCGGTAGAACCAATTTTGCCCCTGCATCTATTTAAGAATTCAATATTCAACGTGTCCTCTGTAGAAAGTTTTCTGGCAGCGGCATTGATGTTTAGTGGGGTTATTTATGTCCCCTTATTTGCACAGGAGGTTTTAGGTATGAGTGCCACCCATTCTGGGCTTATCATGATCCCTATGCTATTCAGCCTTACCCTGGCCTCCATAATCACCGGGCAGATCATAGCCTGGACTGGGAAGTACAAGAAACTGGTCATTGCCGAGTTTATCATAACTGGAATAGGGGTGGTGCTCCTGGCTACCATGAACGCAGATACACCCTATTATCTGTTGATACTCTATTCCACAGTTCTGGGTATTGGTTCCGGGATGGCCTATAACCTTTTCAATGTGGCGGTGCAGAATGCATTCCCCCTGCGAGAAATAGGCATTGTAACCGCTTCTATGCGGTTTTTCAGAAACATTGGTACCATTGTATTCGTTCCCCTCTTTGGATACATAATGAATTTCACCCTGGCCCGGGCCACCGCCCTTACTACTAATTCCCAGGCTCTGGTACTTTCCATCCAGAATATTTTCCTGGTGGCCATTGTACTGGCCTTGGCGGGACTGTTTATCTCCTTCTTCATGGAAGAGATACCTTTAGGTGGAGATGAACTTGTTAACCTGGATGGGGGAGAAGAAGCTAATATTCCAGATATGAAAGGAAACTACTAACCCCAGATAGGGAAGATGAACTGATAGGGGAGATAAAACTATTAACTCCGGATAAGAATAAATCTAACAACCCGAACGTGATGAAACTGGCATAATAAAAAGAAAAACACCCTATAAATAATTTTAACCTGAAACTGATAAAAAGATTAGCTGGAGACTGATATAAAATGATTAAAGTGGCAGTAAATGGCGCCGGTGGGAGGATAAGTTCTAAAATAGTTAAAACCGTTCTTAAAACCGAGGATATGGAAGTAGTGGCAGCCATCGGAAGAGAAAACACTCCACATGAAGGAAAAGACATAGGGGAAATGGTGGGAGTGGGGAAGATTGGTGTCCCGGTAACTGGTGCACAGATGCTTTCTGAGGTTTTAAATGACAAAAAAGTAGATGTTATGATTGATTTTACCAGTGCCCAGACCGCGGTGGAGGCCATCCAAACTGCAGCAGAATGTGGGGTTAACGTAGTGGTGGGGACCACCGGATTTTCAGACCCGCAAATGGATGAAATAAAAAAATCCATCAAAGAAAACCGGGTAAAGGCAGTTATTTCTCCCAACATGGCCGTGGGGGTGAACGTGTTCTTTAAGATCATCCGGGATCTGGCACAGATTCTGAATGACTGGGATGTGGAAATTATTGAGGCCCATCATAAACACAAGACTGATGCACCTTCCGGCACAGCACTTAAAGCCTACCACATAATAGCCGATGAACTGGGAATAGGTGGGGATGAATCCCTGATATGTGGTCGGCAAGGAATAGTTGGTGCACGAAGTCCAGGGGAGATAGGTGTGCATGCAGTTCGTGGTGGGGATATTGTGGGGGACCACACTGTACTCTTTGCCGGTGAAGGGGAAAGATTGGAAATTATCCACCGGGCCGGGACCAGGCAAGCATTTGTAACTGGAGTGATTAAAGCCGTGCAGTATGTCATGGAATCCCCGGAAGAAACTAAGGGAAAAATCAGCACTATGGAAGATGTTCTCAGTTTGAAATAGTAAGGAGATGTTTTATTTTTCTAGTTAATTTTCATATTTTTTTAAAGATCAAGAGCACCGTTTTTGGTTTTACTGAGAATTACTCTAAAATGATCCACACCATATAGCCCAACTGTTGAAAACACAACTATTTCTTCAAATTATAAAAATGAAGTTCAAATGAAATAAATTTACTTTGTTAAGCTATCGATGAGATTACTAATTTTTTCCACTCATCTGTATTCTGATTAAAAAAAAATTTAGAATTCGTTAAGTCAAATTATTCTAATTTTAAAAAGTTTTCTTGTTTATTTCGTTATAGGATAGTACTTTTACTGTATAGTCGTTAAATTTTTTTTAAGCTGAAATGAAATTTGTATTGGCAGAACTGAAAATGAAGCTTAATAAAATGATAAATATACGTTTGTTGATATGATATTATTGGTGTTAACAATGGATGTCGTTAGTCTTGGTTTGATTTGTGGATTGGTTTTTGGTCTTTTTTCCAGTTTGATAATGATTCCTATGGAAGTGGAGTCTCGGCGCAAGAAGTATGAAGCCATTTCCAGTGCTTTTGTGGATCGCTTTATGATCGGTTTAATAGTTCCCAGTGCTACTTTTGGTTTAGATCCTCTGATTAGTGGGTTAATTATAGGAATCGGGTTAAGTCTTCCATCTGCTATTATAACCCGGGCTTATACGCCCATAATGGTTGTTGGTGCTGTTGGAGGTTTAATTATTGGTTTTGTAACCAAGTCAGTTGTAGGTTGATGCCCAAAAACAGGATATTCTCACTTATTGTGGGGGGTAAGACTATGAAAGATGAAAATTTAGTAGCTTATTGTGGGCTTTATTGTGGTGATTGTTATAATTACACAGGCTCCATTGCTGATATGGCTCGGGACTTACGAAAAGAGTTAAGGAAGAATAAATTTACAGAAGTCGCCAAAGCGATGCCTTTCAAAGAATTTGATAATTACCAGGAATGCTATGAATGTTTGGGGGCTATGGTAAAGTTAAGATGTAAAGGATGCAAGGATGGTTTCAGATCTAAATTTTGTAAAATAGCCAAATGCGCCCAGAAGAGAGAATACCAAGGATGCTGGGAATGTGATGAATTTCAAACTTGTGAGAAGTTCGACTTCCTAAAGCCCATTCACAAGGAATCCAATATAAAAAATCTTCGCAAGATAAAAAGACAAGGAATTGATGGTTTTCTTGAAGGGAAGAGACATTGGTAAAAATAGGCTTAATTGAATATTTTTAGATGCATCCATTATTTACTTCGCAATATAGGAGTTTAACGAAGTAAAAATTTTGGATTATCATTACATTAATAAAGAGAAATAAGTATTTTTTTACTGGTTGGGCTATATGTAATAAAAGTTTTATGAACTATTTACCCTAAATAAACCCCCTTCGTTAAATACGTAAAAATTATTTCTTTTTTTTCCATTTATCAGTCTCACCTTTGAAGAGTGGATGAAAAAATTGAATATTATTACACTTATCACACCATAAAAAAGTCCAGTTATCTTCTTCCAATTTACGAAAGTTAAAATAATATTCTGCTGCAGTCATCGGAATAATTCCATCCTTGACATATTTAACTTTCTTATACTGTCCACTTCCACAATAAATACAAGTTTGAGGAACATCAGGATCAACCAAATTTGCACCCATCCTTATACGTTGATTCAATGAATTGAATTCCTTCAAAGCATGTTTAGCATCGGTAAAACGTTTATTATGATCTTCAACGATCATGTTATCAAGAAAATCATTTATCAAAAAAAATTCTCTTTGAGGATTAATTTTAGTAATATCATAATTAGGGGCTCTATGTTTTTCCCTATCAAAAATCACACCAGTTAAAATCCAATAAAATATTTTACCAAGAGAATAAATGTCTGCAGAATAAGGAACTTCATCAATTCTCCCATCAGCAAGTTCAGGTGCCATGTAATATCTAGAACCCACAGCTTCACTAGTTATAGTTACTCGATTTCCATCATCACTAAAAAAACATAGCCCAAAATCTCCAATAACTGGTTCAAGTTTATTATTCAAAAAAATATTTTCTGGTTTAAGATCTCTATGGATAACATTATTTTCATGGGCAAATGCAACAGCTTCAACAATTTTTCTAAAAATAACTAATTTTTCCTCAAATGTTAATTTATCTAATCTAAAATCTTCTAAAGTTCCAATGGGATAATATTCTGTGACAATAAATGGAGAATTATTTTCATAATCATAATCAACAACTTTAATAATATTTGGGTGGTCTAATTCAAGACCCGCTTTAATCTCATCCTTAAATCTAGCAATTCGCCCTATATTAATCAACTTCTTCAATATAAACTGTTTTCCTTCGTAATTCTTGTTAGTGGCAAGGAAAATTTGTCCTTGACCCCCTTGATTAATAGAATTACCAATTTTCCACTCTTTGAATTTATTTTTCACCATATAATCAAATCCATTAGTTTTGGCAAATTAAAATGATATCAGTCTAGTTTTAAGAAATTCCAAGTAATTTTAAAACAGTGTTGATTTGTTGTAATAAATCACGATCTATTTTTTGCAAATAATCACTAAACGCTTTACCATCTAAACATTTTTGTGCACGATAATAATAATCTAAAGCTTCTTCATAATGCTCATGTTCCGCATGTAGATCTCCAAGTGCCATTAAAGTGATTGTACTATTAACAACATCTTTTAATTTAATAGCTATCGGTAAAATTTCGTCAAGAATCTTTTTAGTTCCTTCAAAATCAGTTTTATACCGCTTTCGAGCTATATCCATTTTTGCAGAAAAAACATCACGTAAAAGTGCAGGCCTATTATCATTTTTAGTCAATTTGGGATAAATTTCGTCAAATAAAAGGATGTATGATTCAACAATCGACAACATTTCAGGAGGATCAATAGAATAAACATTTTCTTTTTCAATTTCTTTGATTTTACCATTTGTATCTACAATTTCATAGTATACTAGTTCTTTTTCTTCATAAATGGGTTTCACAAACTTCGGGTTAATGACTTTGAAAGTATTATTACTATTTATTAGATATGCCACCCCATACAATAACAAATGTTTATGAACTATTCTAAAAAGTTCAAAAGGAAGGTCTTTTTCGATTTGAGATTGTATTTCTTCTATTAATTTGTCATTGGGGAGTTTCCCTTTGTATTCTAATTTGAACCCATCGCCCAATATTAAACGAGTGTCAACATCAATAAGAACCCTTAAAATAGGTATTTTTTTGTAAAGAGCATCATAATATTTATAATAATCAATAAAAGGATTAATGAACGATTTTTGGCTTCGTAAAACTTTTTCATCATAGGGATACTCTTTTAACTCATAATTTTCATAATTATTATACAAATATAAAACGTGACTATCTTTATTAAATTTCAAAGCCCCCTCAATAACTGGTTTCAATTTTCCAGATTCCCCTAATCCCCCCATTACTATTGCAGCCACATCCAAGATTTTCGCATATGGATCATTGACGACATAATTACCGAATAATCCTAAAACGCCAATACTATATCCTATTCTACTGATATTTTTTGGAATGTTTTCAGCATTTTTTTGCATATCCTCAACAATTTCATTAGCTATATAAATTTCAGATTTCAACTCATACACTCTGTCAGTGATATCTTCAAAATCTTTTTGATTAACTGCATTTTCTAAATACTCAAGTGCTTCAATTGCACCGGAATAATTAAAATTGTCAGATTGTTCTAGATTTAAAGGAGTTGAAGTAACAATTTCATCAGTCAACATTGTGCCCAGATCATATTGGGGAATCAAATTTTCATCAATATCTTTGAAAATAGTTTTATTTTCAATTCTAATAGATAAATCATTCATTAATTCCCTAATATTGTTATTGACTAAATTTATCCCGTTTAAAGAATTGAAAGTAGGATCTGTTAAAAAAGAAGTGTAAGCAGCAGAATATGCAAATGCATAGTCTAATCTACCATTACCTAATTCTAAAAATTTTTTTAAGAATTTGTTTACATCCGTATACCCCAATAGGGCTAATCTTTGACAATTTCTCTTTAAAGCATCAATGGCTATTTTTTCATCCAATCTCAAAAAATTAGTACCGCTACCATTCATAATATCATAAGCAGCAATCGCAATAGGGTCTACCATACCCATTTCCATTGTTAAATTGTTTCCAAAATCAAACTGTTTTCCTTCAAAAAAATTATCTTCTTCCAAATATTCTAAAAATTTGTCATTAATTAAATAACTATAATTTAAATCCCTCGAAACTGCACTTGGGGGTCTTCTGGAAAGAAGTGGATCTAAATAATCATCTTTTAAGTTATGATAGTTCTTATAATTAAAAGGCAGCCTTAAAGCAACTTTATTTTTTCGTTCTAAATCAATAAGTTCTGCTACATCCAACCCATAATGATTTTTAAACGATTTTTCATCAGGTAATGGAAACACATCAACTAATACTGTTTTAAAGAATGGAAAAAGTTGATAGGGTTTAATTGGATTTATTAATTTAAAACCAGTTCCGGTATATGGGGGTTCTAATTTAAGTTCAGGATAAAAATCTAAAATATCAAGTTCTTTATTATAATTTTGCCTTATACCTACAGCTATTTCCGTATTTAAAGCGTCAAATTCATTTAGAGTTTCCAAATCCATATTAATACTTTATTATAGGAAATATAAATATTATTATATTTCATCATAAACAATTTAATAAAAAAATTTTCTTCATTACTCTTTGATACAAAAGCTATTTATTAAACAATATAAGGTAAATTTATATACTATGTTTTCCTTATATTGTTTTGTAGACTTTTTTAGATCTTAAAATCCAAAAATAAGGTCACCGAGCGGGGCAAATACTATCCTATAACGAAGTAAACAAAAATAAATAAAAAAAACTTCAAAAACCTGATCTATTCAAGATAGATCAACAGCTCCAATCAAGTAATCAATGAACTGCTGGGCTGTGCGTCCTGACATTCCACCGTGACGCATTTCCCATCTACCTGCTTCTCTAATGAGTTCTTCGTCGGTAAGTTTAATTTCCGGGTGTCGTCGGGCCAGAGTGGTAACTATATTGAAATATTCTTTCCTTTGAGGAGTGTAGTAACCAATGGTCACCCCGAACCGGGCAGCCAGGGATAGTTTTTCATTCACAGTCTCCGAGCGATGCAGTTCATCATCGGCCATATCCGAGCGATCACTCCAGGTTTCCCGGATCAGGTGGCGTCGGTTGGATGTGGCATAGATGAGCACATTTTCCGGTTTTGCCTCCAGACCCCCTTCCATAACTGCCTTCAAATATTTGTACTCTATTTCAAACTCTTCAAAGGACAGATCATCCATATAGATTATAAAACGATAATTTCTATTTTTTATGGCGTCAATGACCAGGGGCAGTTTTTTAAATTCATGTTTATAGACCTCAATCATGCGCAGACCCTGACTGTAATACTGATTAAGAATGGACTTTATGCTGGCAGATTTACCGGTACCGGCATCTCCATAGAGAAGAACGTTATTAGCTTGGCGCCCTTCCACGAAGGCCTCTGTATTCTGCACCAGTTCCTTCTTCTGGGATTCATAACCCACCAAATCATCCAGCCGCATATCGTTAGTGGTGGTGATGGGGCAAAGTATCCCGGACTTATCTTCCGTTGAAATACGAAAAGCCTTGTTCAGTCCCAGTTCTCCCACTCCGTATGCCTGGTAGAAGTCTGTGACGACTTCATATACCTCATCGGCATCTTTAGCCTGTTCAATAGCCTGACTGAGTTTCTGAACCTTTTCACTCACACTCTGGTTGAAAATCTGTTCACTTTTCACCACCGCATCATAATCAGTGATAATCGTAAAGCAGTCGATGTCCAGTTCTTTTTCTATTTTAGAAAAGTCATAGTCAAACAATTGCTTGAAGATACCAAAATCGTTGCGGGCAAGTTTATTTACCGTGCCTTCATTGACTCCCACTTTTTCTGAAACCAGGGTAAAGGGGTTTTCAGTCATGGCCAGAACAAAGGCCAGGTAATTGTGCCACAGATTTTCATCGAAACCATAAAGTGTTGAAATATCCAGAAGACGATTAATTTCGATGTAAATATCTGAAATCAGGTCTTCCTTTGCATAATCCCCTGATTCAAATTGTTGGCAGATATTAGATAGTCTTAACAAGATGCTATCCTGGTTGATATTTTTGTAAATCACCAATTTAGATGTCAAATGATGCATTGGATGTCTCCTAATTTTTAAGACCCTTTAACGAAACAGTAGAACTTCCTAAACTTAGTTTATCCTGCACTGAAGATGTTAATGATAATAGAAATGGGATTACTAACTAAATCCTCGTTTATTTATTTGATAATTACTATGAAGTGGCAATAATACTAAAATTTTTTTATAAATTCCACTGGTAGAAGAAAATTTCACAAGATTGATAATTAACCATGACAGTAATTTATAACGGTGAATAAAATATGAAAATCAAATACAATACCTTTATTGTAAAGGATATGGAGGAATCAATCAGATTTTACACCGAGGTTATGGGATTTGAAGTGGAAAGTGAACACAATCCCCACCCTGGAGCAAGAATCGTATTGTTGAAGGGGGAAGGGGATACCATGATCGAACTCATCCAGAACACGGAAAATGAACCCGGCCTGTACTGTATAGGGATGGAGGTGGAAGATGTGAAGGCCACTGTGGAGGAACTTAAAATTAAAGGTGCCAAGATCGTCATGGAACCCATACCCATAACTGTGGGATACCTGGCCTTCATAGAAGACCCCAATGGAGCCAGGATAGCGCTGATTCAGCACCATTAATTCTCTTTTTTAATTTGTTTCTTTTTCTCAGAGTTGGAACATATAAATTTTATTTACAAAATAAACCTTTTAAAATCGTTCTGTGTAACCTAACTCCTTAAAATTAATGGAGTATTTAGTTCCCTTACTTTTATCAATGGTAATATTACCATCAATCTGAGCTACCAGATTATTGACCAGCTGTAAACCAAGGGAATCTGTTTTATCAAATTCAAAACCTTCAGGCAAGCCAATCCCATCATCCTCAACAATTAATTTGTGTTTTTCACCCTCTGTTTCCATTTTTACCGTGATTGAACCTTTATCTGTATCGGGGAAGGCGAATTTGAGGCTGTTGGTCACCAGTTCGTTAATTATCAATCCCAGGGGTATGGCGGTTTCCATATTGAACTCAATATCTTCAACCTTTAAAACCGGTTCAATTGTACCAATTTGGACTTTGTAGGTGTAGAAAATATCTGAAACCAGTTTTTCTGTGTATTGCTTAAAGTTAATGTGGCTCAGGTCATGGGAGGTGTACAATTTTTCGTGGATCATGGCCATGGACTTAACTCTGCTCTGGCTATCCTTAAGAATGTCTTTAGACTCTTCTTCCTGTACATGGGCACTTTGCAGGTTTAACAGGCTGGATATGATCTGCATGTTATTTTTAACCCGGTGGTGTATCTCCCTCAATAAATCCTCTTTTTCTTCCAGAGATTTTTTAAGATTTATTTCAGCCATTTTACGCTCAGTTATATCTTCAGAAATAGCTAAAAGATAATTGGGGCGGCCATTTTCATCAAGGAGGGGAATTTTCTTGGTGTGTAAGATTATTTCACCCCGGTAACGGGTGTGCATAGTCTCTTCCAGAATATCCTGAAGTTCCTTTTTATAGAGAACTTCCCTATCACTCTGGGAGTAGAAATCAGCTTCTTCCCTGGTGAAAAAATCATAATCAGTTTTACCAATTAATTCATCCCGTTCATAACCCCAGATAAGCTCCACTGCCCGGTTAACTCTTTCAAATCTAAGTTCATCCGCAGATTTTACAAAGATCATGTCCGGTATGTTCTCAATGATGTTCTCTAAAAACTGTTCATTTTCCCTTAAGGCCATTTCCCTTAACTTAAGATCAGTGATATCTTCTAAAACTAGAGCTATTCCATCTATCTTCCCATCCGTTCTCATTAAACTGTAATTGGCTTTAACAAATTTCCTTTCACCCCTCTTATTGACATATTCCCATTCAGGGGGGATGGGTTTACCTGTCAAAATATTCTTAAAGGCAACTAAAGCTTCATTTAAACTTATCTTCAAGCTGGGAACTATTTGAACCAGGTTTTTACCAATTATATTCTCTTGGAATCCAGTTAATTCTAAGGCTTTGGGATTAATTTCAATAACTGTGCCCTTTTTATCAAACAAAGTTATTCCTTCGGCCGCAGTTTCAATCACGTACCTGTATTTCTGTTCACTTTCACTTAATTCTTCTTCAGCCTTTTTACGTTCAGTTACATCCTCACTGAAGATTATAATGCCCCCGATAACATCGGGTGAGGAGTACCAGGGATGTATTTCCCATCGTAGGTATTGAACGCTTCCATCAGCACGTACAAACTTATCCTCATCCGCACGCTCAATAGAACCGGCCAGAGCACGCCTATGAAATTCTTTTAAACGGTCAGTAATTTCTGGAAATATATCGTAATGGGATCTGCCGTGAATCTCCTCATCACCCAGATTAAAATCTTCAATCCAGCGGGAACTGGCCGCAATATAATGCATTTTTTTATCAAACATGGCAATGGCCACTGGTGCACTATCAATAAAGTGGCGGAATTCTTCATCACGTTTCATCAGAGTACGATTAATGGCTTTTAACTCTTCTTCTGCCTTTTTAATTGCGGTGATATCACGAACCAACCCCATGATTAATTTTTCATGGTTAATTTCCACAGCAGCAAAATGTATCTCCACTGGAAAAACAGTGCCATTCTTTCGTTTCTGGTGACCGTAGAGAGTGAAAGGTTCACCAGGCTTAATATTCCTCCATTCATTCATGGCACTTTCAAAGTCAAAGTCCTGTTCTATTTCCAGTACATTCATCTCCAGTAACTCTTCCCGGCTGTAACCTAAACTTTCCACGGATTGCTGGTTAACATCCACAATATTACCCTCAATATCATGGACAAAAAGAGCATCGGCTGCATTTTCTACCAGGCCCCGAAATTTCTGTTCACTCTCTTTTAATTCCATTTCCAGCTTTTTCCACTGGGTGATATCCTTAAAAGTTCCAAAAACAGCAATTACTTTCCCTTCATCATCAGTTATAATAGATGGGCTTAAAATAACCGGGAATTGCTCTCCATTTTTTCTTTTAAAAGTCAGTTCAACTTCCTTTAGATTTCCTTTCAAAACTTCTTCCAATGTAACCTGGATATTGGGAGTTTCTTCTTCCGGCCAGTAAGGGTGAGGAAGACCGGTTCCAATTAATTCCTCCCGGGAAAATCCAGTCATCTGACACAGAGCAGGGTTAACATCTAAATGAACCCCATTTTTATCTAAAATTGAAAATCCATCACCCATGGCTTTGATGATATTTTCGGTGAATTCTTTACTTTCAATCAACTCTTCCTCTACCTTCTTACGGTCGGTGATATCAATGGATAAAATGAAGATTCCTTCGGGTACCGGGAAAACACGCAGATCAAACCATCGACCAGTGCCATCGGGGTAAATGAAGTAATTTTCCATCTGGTTTGATTCATGTTTCTCCATGGTATTTTCCAACATCCGGAACATTTCAGTTTCATCAATACCGGGATAAACCTCCATCATGGTGTGACCAATTAAAGCTTCCCTCTTTAGTTTGGCATGGTGTAGGGCAGCATCGTTTACATATATATAACGCCAATCAGGACTGATGATCTGACAGCCTTCCATCATGTTGTCCAGGGCGTTTTGATATTTACCATTACCCACTGTGGGACGCACCACACCAGGGACTTGGGTTTTTAAATGAGTAAGACTCTTTTTTTCACTTTTCTTAAGTTTATCTCGAGTAATGGCCAGTTCAATGGCGTATTTCAGCTCACGATCCCGATATGGTTTGAGTAGATATGCATCTTGCGGTAAAGATTCAATCTTTTTAATATTCTGTTCTTTTAAATCACCCATTAACAGTAAAACAGGAATATCAAGTTTAAATATTTCCGAAAAAGCATCAAAAGCTGTGCTATCTCCCTTAAAAACATCATCTAACAAAATAAGATCAGGCCTTAACTCTGATGCCTTTTCAATTACATCTTCCCCCCGGCCCAAATGGTGAACTGAATAACCAAAGGATTCCAGTGTCTTTATATCCTCGGCCTCAGTGGAATCATCTTTTACCAAGAGGATTCTAATACTTACCATAATTTTAGTATGTATTTATTATTATTTGTTTTTTTTGTGGCATAGGAAATTTTCAGTAAATGGAATATTCATTTATAAAAAATGAAGTACATTTCCCGATCTCTGAAATGATGGTAGATCCTACCACATTTTGATAAAAATGTTTTAATTTTCAGGTGAAAATAAAGGTTTATAAGGGTTGATATGTAAGTCAGTACTGTAATTACAGTTGTTTATGTAAGTAAGTACTTATAAATGCTTATTTATGTAAGTAAGTACTGTACTTACAGTAATTTTATTATAAAACCCCGAATCAATCAGATATAATAAATAGGGCAGTAGATATTTAGAGATATTACATAATAGGTGATAACATGCTTGATATGTTTAATGCAAAATCAGTTGCAGTAATCGGTGCATCAGAGACAAAGGGTAAAATTGGTTACGATTTAATGACCTCCCTTTTAAATTATTATAAAGGAAAAATCGTACCAGTAAACCCGAAGGGAGGCACAGTACTGGGATTGCCTGCATACAAATCCATAAAAGAACATGGACACGTAGACCTGGCAGTTATAGTCATACCATCCCACCTGATCCCGGCCACAGTGGAAGATTGTGGAGAGATAGGAATAAAAAACATCGTTGTAATCTCTGCAGGGTTTAAAGAGGTTGATGAGGAAGGAGCCAGACTGGAAAACCAGCTGGTGGAGATCTGTAAAAAATACAACATCAAACTGGTGGGACCCAACTGTCTGGGCGTAATGGACACCTACAATGATATGAATGCATCATTCTCTTCTGATATTGCCCACAAGGGTAAAATATCATTCATGACTCAGTCCGGAGCCATCATGGCTGCTATCCTTGATTACGCTGATAAAAAGAACATTGGTTTCTCCCGTATTGTCAGCCTGGGAAACAAGGCCGTCATCAATGAAAACGACTGTATGAAGAACTTCATGGAAGATGAAAACACCGAAGTTATCACTGCCTACCTGGAAGGTATAGTGGATGGTCCGGGCTTTATAGAAGCCTGCAGAGAGGCTTCCCAGAAAAAACCAGTTCTGGTTATAAAATCCGGTACCACCTCCAAGGGATCCGAGGCTGTTTCCTCCCACACCGGTACCATTGCCGGTTCTGACTCAGCCTACGAAGCCGCTTTTGGCCAGTGTGGAATTATACGGGTGAACTCCCTGGACGAAATGATGGACTACAGTAGTGCTCTGGCACTGGCACCTCTCCCTAAAGGTAACCGGATAGCTATAATCACCAATGCCGGCGGACCAGCCATTATGACCACCGATGCAGCTATAAAGGCCGGACTGGAACTTGCCGAACTAACAACAGACACCAAAGCAAAATTAAACGAAGGACTACCAGCCACGGCCAGTGTTAAAAACCCGGTGGATGTCCTCGGTGATGCCAGCCCGGAAAGGTACGCCTTCACCCTGGAAACTGTCCTAGAGGACCCTAATGTAGACGGGGTAATCTACCTGGTAACCCCACAGTCCGTCACCGAACCGGAAGGAATTGCCCAGGTGGCCATTGACCACGCCCAGAAAACAGAAAAACCAATCCTGTGCAGTTTCTTTGGAGGAACCCGATTTGAAGGGGCAGAAAAACTCCTGGCAGAAAAACAGGTCCCTAACTACCTCTACCCTAAAAGAGCAGTTAAAAGCATGAAAACCCTGTATGATTACACTGTCATCCGGGAACAGGATTATCCAAAGTCCCCGGAATTCGATGCTGATAAAAATCTGGTTAAAAACATAATTGAGGATGCACGGGAAAAGGGTAAGCATACCCTGGGCTTAGAATCACTGGATATCCTGAAAGCATATGGCATACCCACGGTGGGAACAGCCATTACCACCACCGAAGAAGAGACAGTTAAAGCCGCCGAAGAAATAGGATATCCCCTGGTTATGAAGATCGTATCCCCCCAGATTTCCCATAAATCTGATGTGGGCGGAATAAAACTCAACCTTAACAGTGCTGACGAGGTTAAAGCAGCCTACCAGGACATGATGGAGAACATCCCTGAAAAGGAACCTGAAGCAGTTCTGGAGGGTGTTCAGTTACAGAAAATGCTCTCCGGTGGTACAGAAGTGATCATCGGTATGATTCAGGACCCCACCTTCGGTTCCATGCTCATGTTTGGACTGGGTGGTATATACGTGGAAGTACTGGAAGATGTTAAATTTGCCATTGCCCCTGTAAATGAAGGCGAGGCCAAGGATATGATAAAGAACATCAAAACCCACGAATTATTAGAAGGTGCCCGTGGAGCCAAACCCAAGGATGTGGATTCCATTGCCGATGTTATACTGAGAATTTCCCAACTGGTCACTGACTTCCCAGAAATCAATGAGTTCGAAATCAACCCCTTGATGGTTTTCGATGAAGGAGACGGTGCACTGGCAGTAGATATGAGACTCATGTTGAAAGAGGGTGGATCCAATGATTTACTACAGTCCTCCCCTCACTCATCCAGTCTGGAATCCGGTGTGAATTAATGGAATAAATAAAGCAGAAGGGATTATAGTCCCTTCTGATAACTATTTTTTTTAGAGAACTTTTTTTTAAAAAACTACTTTTCCTAGTTTCTACAAAATATATGTGGGAACATAAATCAATTACTAAAAGTAGACCAGGGAATGTCCACTATAACAGTAAATAAATCAGTTATATCCCCTTAACTGTTGACTAACTTCGTTGAAGGCATTAAATTGGGAGGGCATTTAAATAAACAAATCTTGCCGTCAAGTTGTCATTTCGTGATGGTAAGTTACCTAAATATCTCAAGCTTTTTATTTCAATGTGATCTATATTTTAATGTGAACAATATTCCAATCCCAAATCAATGGCTCCGAGTTTAAATGGTGATTAGGAGATTGTATCTAAATAATTAAAAGGATGAAAATAGGATACCAGGAGAAATCTCTCCACTGACACGCCCTCATCCCCTATAAAGAAAGATAATTCCATTAGCCAGTTTAAAGGTGCTGAAATGAATGAAAAAGAAATAATATCCTTTAAAAATGCAACCATACTGGCTTTTGCTATTTTAATTAGTTTTACAATCATTTCGCTACTTTTACAGGGTGATTCATACCTTCGAATGGTTTTTAGTGATATTACTGGCCCTATAATTCAAATACTGGTAATTATGGGATTATTTTATGCCGCATACACCGCAGGAAACAAAGGGCAACGGGTGCAAATAGCCTGGATACTGATGGGTGTTGCCTTCAGCTTTACTGCCCTGGGAGATATAACCTGGGCCATTTTGGAGCTGGTATTCCGTACCAATCCCTCTCCATCGGTGGCTGACATTTTTTACCTGGCATTTTATCCCCTTTTTGCCCTGGGAATCTACTTTATGCCCCGTGATCAATTCAGCTCCAGTGACCGCTATAAAATCATCCTGGAGATGGGGATTATCCTCCTAACCGTGGGCCTCCTTTTATGGGTTTTCCTAATAAGCCCCAACCTCACCAGCCAGGAAGAGTTTTTAACCATTTTCATATCTGTAATATACATTGTTTTCGATTTTGTCCTTCTTTTCGCCCTGATACGGCTCTTATACAGTAAATTTAAAGAAGAATACTATGGCCCCCTAATCCTAATCGGCCTGGGCATGGTGGCCCTGATTATAACCGATTACATTTACTATCTGCAAACACTGCAGGGTACGTATGTTTCCGGTGGTTTGCTGGATTCTGGATGGATACTAAGTTATATGCTGGTGGGTTTAGCCGCGCTGCTACAGATCACCGGTGAAAAATACCAGCTAATACCACCTTACCTATCATTTATAAAAAAATCAAGTTTCACTTCTTATTTACCCCTTTTACTGGCCCTGATATCATTCCTACTGTTAATATGGGCCAATGAAATCCAGGAGGAACCCAATATCCCGGTGATAGAACTGGTAGTGGGAATCATCATTTTAATGGTGCTTTTCCGCCAGTTCTTAACGGAAAGGGCTTTATCGTCCAGTGAAAAAAGCTACCGGAACTTGGTAGACAATTCATTAGTGGGGATCTACAAAACCAACATCTCGGGAGATATACTTTTTGCCAATGAATCCCTGGCCAGTATATTTAAATTCAATGATGTGGAGGAACTCAAATCCCACCAGATCACTGAATTCTATAAAAACATTTCTGCTAGAAAAGAAATCATTGCTAAACTTAGAAAAGAGGGTAGTTTTGCCCAGTATGAAGTGGAAATGGTTTCCCGCGAAGGAGATACTATTGACCTGTTTTTAAGCGCCAGTTTAACTGGAAAAGTTATTTCCGGCATGTTGATGAACATTACCCAACGTAAAAAGGCTGAAAAAGCCCTCCAGGACAGTGAAGAAAAGTATCACACTCTGTTTGAATCCAATCCAACCTACACCATCCTGGTAAGTTTAGAGGGAACTATTTTAGATGTTAACAGTGCTGCTTCTAAATTTGCTGGTATATCTTCCCCGGAATTAATTGGTAAAAGCTTCCAGGAGTTGCAGATATTCCCTAAAGAAGAAGATATTAAATTCCAAAGGAGTAAATTCCTACAGGCATTACAGGGGGAGACCATTAAACCTTTCCAGTATCAGTTGATCGACCATAAGGGAAACTATAACTGGGTGGAATCACAGCTAGTACCCATAAAAAAAGATGGTGAGATTAACTCAATTCTGGTAATTGCCAAGGATATAACTGAAAGAAAAAGAGCCATGGATGGACTGGAAAGAATGGTGGATGAGAAGAACATCCTGATTAAGGAGATACACCACCGGGTTAAGAATAACATGCAGATCATATCCAGCCTGTTGAACCTGCAAAGCCAGCACCTTAAGGCTGATGAACAATTTGCCACCAGTATACTCAAGGAGAGCCAGAACCGGGTTAAGTCCATGGCCATGATCCATGAAAACCTATACCAGTCCAAGGATTTCACCCACATCAAATTCGAGGATTACATCACCCGGCTGGTGTACGAGTTGTTCTACTCCTACAATGGGGATGCCGATAGAATCAAGTTAGTGGTGGATGTGGATGATGTTAACCTGAACATGGAAACTGCAGTTCCCTGTGGCCTTATAGTAAGCGAGCTTTTCACTAACAGTGTGAAGTACGCATTCCCTGAGGGCCAGGAGGGGGAAATAAGAGTATCCCTCAAACAGGAGCCAGTAAAGGATGATGCCCGTAAATTCACATTAACAGTGAGCGATGATGGGGTGGGCTTCCCTTCTGATCTGGACTATAGGAATACAGAAACCCTGGGATTGGAACTGGTGAACAGCTTAACCAGACAGATTGATGGAAATATCAGCCTGGATTTAACTCAGGGAACCAAGTTCACCGTTAAATTTAAAGAACTGAGGTATAAAAAAAGGATTTGAAACCGGAATAAAGGTAATTAAACAAAAAGAGTAATCAAATGTGATTAAACAAAAAGAACCATTAATCTAAAAGTTAATTCTTAAATTTAGAAATTTTCGTGTTTCACCGCATCTTCCGGGCAGTTATCCACACACATGCCACACAGTATGCAGTTATCAGGGTCAATCACTTGGGGGATTGAATCTTCATCATCCCTCTGGAAGATGCTTACCGGGCAGTTGCTTACACATGTGCCGCACTTGGTGCACAGATTTTGGTCGATTTCAATTTTAGGCATGAAAAATTTCCTCCCATAAAATAGATCATCGGTTTAAACTATAATATTTTACCACCAGCCACCCTTTACAACTCCTACCTTACTGATACTCCCCTCCACGTATTTGCAATTATTAAGAATCATCCACGTAATTTTACCCCGATGTATCTACCTCATGAAAATTCTACATTAAATTCTAGAAAAGAACTTGGCAAGTTAACAGGACATCTAACAATATATACCATCAGGAAACCTAAAGAAACCCATGTTCATCCTAGTCTTCCTGAATAAATTCAATAAGAATGCCAGTTAACTCTTCAGTGGCCTTGAGGAACTCTTGGAAGGTGTTGGGGTAACTGTTGGCACCGTGGGATTCCATCCTTTGATCTTTCCACCACATGCTCACTTCCCATTCATCCCCCACCACACAACTATCCCCACAGCTGACAAGGTACTCCTCGTACCAGTTCCAGACTTCCAAGTCATCCATAACCTGCCAGAATTCAGCCCAATCGTCAAGTTCAGGATATATAACCCTCTGGTGATTTATCCCACCTAGTGGATTGAATTCGTTATATGACAATCGATTTTCTTCCCATTTTATATGAAAAAGATAATCCTGCTTTGGAATCTGGTAATTGATGTTGAATTCTGTAGGCTGTACCTCAGCTGTAGGGTGTACATCAGTCATTTTAAATAACTCCCCGGTTGCCACTTATTAAATGGTTTACCTCTTGAAGAATTCATCCCACTTCTGCTCACCGTATAGGGCTATGAACTTCTCCTTATCTTCTGATGAATACTGGAAAGCTTCCGGTCTTTTATATCTTTTTTGAGCATATATGGCTTCTGCCTGCTTGATGAGTTCTTCAGGAGGTTTTTGGTAGGGTTGACAGTGCGGATATGCTTTTTTAATCAGATCCAGGGTTTCATCAGAATACCACACCCGGTTAGCCTGGTACTCGTTAAAGAAGGTTTCATGCCGGAATAGGTCCTCCCAGCTTAGCTGGAAGTAATCCTGCAGCACTTTTTCCCGGGATCTGAAAATACCCGGATTACATTCCTGGGTGCGTTTAATATTTCTCATGGTGAAGGTTTGACCCCTTAAATCAGCCCATCGTTCATCATGAGGTGCAAAACTTCCAAATGAATCCAGCCAGTCGTAAACATTCATCAGCATCTTATCCCACAAACGTATGGTTATATTCCACGCATTTGTAAGAGGTGCGTACTTCCAGTCTAGTCTTTCCCTTTCCAGTCCAAATTGGAAGCTATCCACAACCTTGAATGGTGAATCAGCCACCAGTTCATCGTGGATTTTAAGTAACCTTTCCTGTTTTTCCACTTCCAGTGGAAGGTGCATGAACTCGGCAAAGGTCTTGTTCATTATTATGGAATCCCTCACAACCATATCACCGTCCAATAACTGGTTGAGTCCTTTTTCTTCTGCTGTGCGCAGGAATACCGGGTAAGAGATTCCTGATCTGCCCAGTTTTATTAATTCTTCAATGGGGGCCTTTAAAAGTTCGTAATTAGGTACTCCTTCCAGATTCTTAATGGAAGTTTCATAGGCTTCCAGTGTTTTCTCCAGTAGAATTTCGTCACCAGCATTACCAGAATATTCACCCTTCATCATGGAAGCCATTGTTTCAGAATAAGCATTGCTGAACTGGATGAACAGGTTTTCTGTGGTAAGTTTTGCAGTGAAATCCACTATATCATCAGTTTCCATGACCAGAGCTTCCATCCGTTGAAGTGCATCCCCCATGGCCTTGAATGAATCACTTTCCACACCCTTCTCGCTGATTTCCCGGTACATGTTGCGGTAGGTATCCAGTATGGCATCGACCATTACCTTGTCCACTGGCATTTTAAAGCCCCCGGTAGGTTTTGAACTGTTCCACCCGCTTTTTTAACACTTCATCCTGGAATGGAATCAGTCTTCGGTATCTTTCCTCCCAGATAAGGTCCAGGTTGAATTTCCACTGGGGGTCCCATTGCCGGGCATTGGGTTCCACCATCCCCACCCAGTCTTTAAGTCCTTGATCAATTAGTTCCTGGGGGTAATCATGATTTATTTCCTTCTTCCATTCTTCGGGAACTTCTGCAGTCTGGTGTACCTCTATTTCTTCCAGCATCATCAGGTCATCAATAATCGCTTGGGTGAAAAGGTCCAGGGTGATCTCAATATTCACCTCACCTTCAATCTTATTTACAGTGTTTATGAGTTCTGCCTCGGTTTTTACTGAATCAACAATTTCCAGAATCTTTACAGGGGCATGTAACCTTATTTGCTCATTTAGATCCTGATAAAATTTTTTCCGTGCCGTTTCCTTGTCTTTCACCAGGGCTATTGCACTTTTAAGGGTCAGTTGTTGGTTTTCAACTTTTTGACCCCATTCTTCCAAACTTTTTGAACTGGCAATTGCCTGGTAGAGTGCTTCCTGGGATTCTTGGGAATGGGGATACAGTGGGTTGTGTTCATATTTTTTCAATCGAGCCTGGTAATATTCCAAATATTCCTGATGTCTTTTTTCCAATTTAACCCCTCTTAGATTTTCTCAAAAAGTATGTCAACGAAATTGATATTTAAAATAGAAACATGAGAAGATATTTTATATTATTTGAATAATAAGTTTTCAGGGTTATTACTACACATGAGGATAATTTCTTCCCAGGAAATTCCCTGTTTAACCATGCTAGCTATCATCATCTGCATGCCCTGCACTGGACTGGGGTTATGGGCCTGCCCAAAGTCCGTGGCCAGGATGCAGTGTTTGGCCCCTACTTCCCTGATGGCTTCGAACATGACTTCTGGACTTAAATTATCATGGCAGGGCATGGTGGCCACCCAGCAGTGTTCTAAATATGCATGGCGGGCCATTTCTTTCTGTTGATCCAGTGAGGCTCCCACTACCCGAGTAAGGGGGTGGTTTACCAGCACTTTCTCCACTTGCAGACTGCGGCACAGGTCCAGTACTTGAAATATCTCAGGGGGGCTCAGGTGTCCGGTGGCCAGTACCATGCCATAGTCCTTCACCAGATGTAGTATCTCCTCCAAGGCATCGGTATCCAGTTTTATTTCCTGGTGATGGACTGTGGGAAGCCATACTATTTTACCACCCATTAAGGCTGTGCTTCGCACTGCTTCCATGTTCAAGCCCCCCAAGTTGAGGTTCAGGGTTACCCCACCCATAACTGGTAATCCAGTCATCATACTGGTAAGATGGGCTCGGCCAGCAGTGGGTTCTACATGAGACTTGAGCACTATGGTGCGCATTCCCCTTTCTTTTGCTTCCAGAGCAGCTTCGTAATCAGTTAATAATCGGGGTTTGACATCGGGACTGGTGTGGATGTGGGTGTCAATGAAACCATCCAGGAGCTTGCTCTCTTTTACTTCATCACTGGGATTCATACTGATCATAATATTTAGAAAAAGAGTTATTTTTTTTATCCCGGTAACTGGGTAATTATCCCTGTGGGTTGCTTTTTTTACGGGCCTCTTGGTAGAGGTTACTCCCGACAGAGTCCATGGTGACAATTAGTGGTCCGAAATCCTTGACCTCCAGTTCCCAGACTGCTTCTGGTACACCCAGATCCAGCCAGTGCACACCCTTTATTTTAACCACTGAACTCACGTACAGTGCAGCGCAGCCTCCCACTGCGGCCAGGAAAACAGCACCATTACGTTTTAGTGCTTCGGCGGTGTTATCATCCATTCCACCTTTACCGATCACTGCCTGGGCTCCCTGATCCAGTACTTCTGCCTGATAAGGGTTCATACGGGTGCTGGTGGTGGGTCCCACTGCCACCATATGGTAATCTTCACCTTCCTGTTTGATTATGGGTCCGGCATGGAATATAACCGCGCCTTCCAGGGTCACTGGTGAACCAGATTCAATTATGCGTTTATGGGCACTGTCACGTGCCGTGTAGATGGTTCCGGAAATGTAAACCGAATCTTTAATTCTTAACTTTTGAGTGTCTTCCCTTTTTAGGGGTGTTTCCAGATGAACAATCATTTTTTTACACCATGATTAGTTTAAGATTATGTTATTTCCTTCTAAATATAAAATAGGAATATGTCCATTTAATTCACAAAATGAGGGATTGTTCATCTCCACATCACGGCCAGGATCAGTATGATTATTAGCACAACAATAACTGCTCCCAGTAGTATGCCGGGATCTGTTTCCTCATAGAACCTGGTGACTTTGTCTATAAAGG